>DNNV01000313.1:5530-8511 GCA_003497505.1 Clostridiales bacterium
ATGCCCCCAGCACTACATCTCCACCTGCAATAACGTAGCTCAACAAAAATATCCCCAATGCAAGCCATTGATTGCTTCCTTTCAGAATAACTCCCACAATCAGGAGAATACCGCTGATAATAATCCTTAATAAGTTCTTTTTTAACCTCTCCATATATACCTCACATATTAAAATTCCATACACTAATCAAATGATTGCTCATGTGTTCAACTGACTTTGCATAATTATCGGGAATACCTGTATCTATCAAGCATTCCCGTATATTTAGGCTTTTTGTACCACAACATCAGGCTCAAACTTCTTTACGATTGCCTTTGCAGCATCAACAATACCGTCCATCTTATCATCTTCGGCCTCAATAACAAGCTTGGTTGTCATAAAATTAACCGTAGCACTGCTCACGCCTTCAAGTTTGCCGATCTTATCCTCTATCTTTGCGGCGCAATTTGCGCAATCCAATCCTACAAGCTTAAAAGTTTTTTTCATAACGTCCTCCTATAATAAATTGATTGATTGAACATTAGTTCAACTATAAAAATAAAAAAATTATTGCCGCTATTCTTTAATATGCACAAACCCCTGATCTAATATAGATTTAACATGATCATCAGCAAGCGAATAAAAAACAACCTTTCCTTCTCTGCGAGACTTAACCAGGTTTGAAAGGCGCAATGATTTAAGCTGGTGTGATATAGCCGACTTAGTCATGTTAAGCAGCACAGCCAGGTCGCAAACGCACATTTCACTGCATTCCAGCGCCCATAATATTTGTATTCGCGTACCGTCTGAAAACATCTTGAAAAATTCAGACAGCTTTGTGAAATCATCCCTGTCAGGCATTTGTTCACGGACATGATTTACAACATCCTCATGTAATACGTCACAGTCGCACTGCGGTATCTGCTGTTCCATACTTGATCTCCTTTGTTAATTGATTAGTTGCTTAATTGTTCAACTGTAATTATAGTATATTCGTTATGGACTCTCTTGTCAATAGAAATTTAAACTATTTTTTATGTATTTTGATGAGTGTGATGATAGTGGCAGTTAAAACTGCCACCACCTAAACATGCATTACCGAATCCTTGTCGAGACATAGCCTTTCTTCAACGCACGGAGTTCTGCAGGACACGAAAAACCCGAAATCTCCTCCGCCGCTGCGCTTAACCTCATACATCGCCTTGTCGGCATAGTACAGAAGTCCGTTGGCATCTTTGGAATCATCCGGAAAGATGCTTATTCCTATGCTGATTTTTATATTGAACTGCACCGATTTATATGTAAACGTCTCATTTACAGCCGTCTGTATGCGCTTTGCAAGAGATGCCACATCAGCACAATCCTTTATGCCCGTCTGGAGCACAACAAATTCATCTCCTCCGAGTCTTCCAATTCTGTCCGTTGACCTCAGTACCTGCTTTGCCGATACCGCTACATTGCGCAGCACACTGTCCCCGGCATCATGACCGTGATGATCATTTATATACTTGAACTTGTCAATATCGAACAGCATAGCCGCAAACCGCATGCCGCTGCGCTTTGAACGCTGTATTTCTTCATCTAAATTAGAAATAAAATTGGCACGGTTAGGAATTCCTGTCAAGGTATCGTACTGTGCAAGCCATGCTATTTTTTCCTCGGTTTCTTTTCTCTGAGTTATATCACGTATAATATGAATACGGAATTGACCCTTTTCCGTAAAAGTGCTCTTTGCACTTACCTCAACAGGAAATGAGGTTCCATCGCTTCTCATATGAACACTCTCAAAGACTATACCTTCTCTGTCAGCCTGCTCCATTTGCTTTTCGAATTCAATTGCCGTGAAGGGGTGACGAATATCCTGTATATTCATTGACATAAGCTGCTCTCTCGTATAGCCGTATTTGTCGCACGCACGCTTGTTTGCATTTACAATCCGGCCGTCCATTTTTATGTACAGCATTATATCATGTGCCTCTTCAAACAGTACCTCATGTATTCTGAAAGCATCCTTTGCTTTCTTTTGAAGGGTTATTTCGCTGAAAAGCAGTACTATCCTGTCTTCATCAGGCATAAATGCGCTTATGAGGAAATGCTTATCGATATTTTCAAAATAAAATTCAAACTTTACATTCCCCGGACAAACAGGTATATTTTTTCAAAATTTGCTCCAGTTTTTATCGATTGCAGGCAATACCTGCCTGATTGTCTTCCCAATAGCGTAACCGTCAGACAACCTGGTGATTTTCTCAAACTGACTGTTTGTTTCAACAACTTCATAGTCGCGATGTGTACCGTCAGAGTTTTTTATTATTGTCAGAAGCGCATATCCTTCAAGTAAGGCATCATGTAGCATTTCAATACATCTGCTTTTATCTTCAGTCATTATATCACCCTTCCCAATTTAATATGTCATTAAGATATTAAAAATTTATTCGTCAATTCCTACCATGACAGAAGTTGCCTTAATCACGGCGTATGCTTCCATCCCTACCTTCAGGCCGAGCTCCTTGACAGCATTTACCGATATGGCCGATGTAATCTTATGTCCTCCGCCGATATCTATGGTAACCATGCTGTGAACGGCACCTTCCTGAATTGATGTTATTGTTCCTTTAAGTTGATTTCTTGCGCTCAGTTTCATATGAGCACCTCCTTTTTATAAATTTCAAAAATATATATGCATTTATATTACCCTGCATATGATAGTTTAATCTGTATAAAATTTTAATTTGTTTATTTATTTGGATTTAATAGGATTAAATATTGATTAATTCCAGAACTGAAAGCAAAAAGTGTACAGAAAAGATTATGCAATCGTTTTTTTAGCTTGTATTTGTTGAAACGCTTGTTGTATACTCTATTGTGGCATGTTCATGCTCATATGAACTTGGCATAATATTTGCAATTATTATTTGTAATAAATATCTATTGTTCACAGGAGGAATAATTATGGGCTTACCAAGTTACAGCAGCCTGAAACTATATGAAAAATATAAGA
>DNNV01000372.1 GCA_003497505.1 Clostridiales bacterium
TCTTTGCATTTCATGAAAAAACACTCATGAAATGTAAGACAACTCTATACAAAATATAACAAAAATTGTATAATGGGGTAGTGTGGATTAAAATTCCGGCGATGAATTGTATGGAGAAAATTTATGATATGCCTGCGATTGGGAAACAGAAATTTAAAGCATAAGGGCACGGTGGCTCTTGAAACTGAAAGATTCAGCCTGAGACCTTTTAAAATTACAGATGTTCATGATGCATATGTTAATTGGTTCAACGATATGGATTCTGCCAGATATAACGCTTGGAGCGTTCATGAAAATGAATCGGTAACAAGAAGCTATATTTCTGAGATTGTTCATTATTATGGCAGGACAGACTATTACCATTGGGCGATAACGGACAAAATCAGCGGTGAAACCATAGGCTCTGTTTCTGTATCAAATATTAAAAACAGAAAAAAATATTGCGAAATTGGCTATACAGTTGCAAAAAAAAGGTGGAATCAGGGTATTGCCACAGAAGCTTTGAAAAAAGTCCTGGAATTTATGACTTTTGAAGTGGGATTTGAAACAGTACGTGCCATGCACGATATAAGAAACAAGGCATCAGGCAGAGTAATGGAAAAGGCGGGAATGGTTTTCTTGAAAAATCAGATGCAGGTTTTCCTGAGTGGTAACAACATTATTATGAATTGCTGCGTGTATGAATACAAAAATATTAAAAATATTCAATAAAATTTAATAAATTGTTGATTTTACAAAGTGTTATGGTATAATATAATGGTTAAATTATGAGAATCATTAATTTGAAACAATATTGGCTGTTATACATACAATATAAAATACCTAGGAGGAACAAATGAGTTCAAAGATATTAAAAAAAGAGAAAAATGTAGTTTCAATCGAGTTTACAGTTTCACCTGAAGAATTTGAAAAGGCTGTGAATAAAGCATATTTAAAAGTAAAGAATAGCATTAATGTTCAAGGATTTAGAAAGGGAAAAGCTCCTAAGCATATAATTGAGAAAAAATATGGCAAGGGCATTTTTTATGATGATGCAATGGATTTGGCCATACAGGAAGAATATCCGAAGGCTGTTAAGGAGCTGGAGCTTGACGTAATTGACAGCCCAAAGGTAGACGTTGTTAAATTTGAGGAAGGCGAAGAAATAATTTTAACTGCAGATGTTGAGGTTATGCCTGAAGTTGAGCTTCCTGAATACAAGGGAGTTGAAGTTGAAAAAACTGAAATAAATGTTACGGATGAGGATGTTGAAAATGAAATCAAGGCTATTCAGGAGAAAAATGCAAGAATAGTTGAGGTTTCTGACAGAGCTGTTCAAAACGGTGACTTCTTGACTATTGACTATGCAGGATTTGTAGGTGAGGAGCAGTTTGAAGGCGGAACAGCCGAGAACCAGTCCCTTGAAATAGGCTCAAACACTTTTATTCCTGGCTTTGAAGAGCAGCTTATAGGAAAAAACAAAGATGAAGAAGTAAATGTTAATGTTACATTCCCAGAAGAATATCATTCTGAGGAATTAAAAGGCAAGGACGCTGTTTTCAACGTAACTATACATGAAATAAAATCAAAAGAGCTTCCTGAAATGGACGATGAGTTTGCCAAGGATGTAAGTGAATTTGATACACTTGATGAATTGAAGGCTGATACAAAAAAGAATCTTGAGCAAAGAGCCGCTGATTCAGCCAAGGTTGCAAATGACAACAATGTAATAACTAAGATAGTTAATGAAGCAAAGATTGACATACCTGAAGTCTTGATAAAAAGAGAAATAGATTTCCTGGGAAGAAATTATGAGCAGCAGTTCCGTCAGCAAGGATTTGTGGGCAAGGAATATGACTCCATAATCGAAAACTTTGTAAACCAATACAAAGAGGGTGCGAGAAATCAGGCTGAATTCAATGTTAAGGCTGAGCTTGTGCTTGAAGCTATAATTAAAAAAGAAGGAATAAAAGCTTCAGAAGAGGATATTGCAAAGGAAATCGATGAGGTTGCAAAGTCATACAACGTGGAAGAAGAAAGACTTGAAGCTTTCAAAGAAAGTCTTTTACAGTCAAGCAGAAGCTACGTTGAAGAAAATCTTCAAAAAAGAAAAGCAATAGAGATGCTTGTAAACAGCGCTGTATTCGTTGAACCCAAAGAAGAGGCAGATAAATCTGTAGAAAAATAAAATAAATTAAGATTACGTTAAGATAAATAAGTACAATATAAGTAAAATAATATATAATAAGTAGGAGGAAAGAATAATGGCATTAGTACCATATGTTATCGAGCAAACAGGCAGAGGCGAAAGATCATACGATATATATTCAAGACTTCTGAAAGACAGAATAATTATTTTAAGTGATGAAGTCAACGATGCAACAGCAAGCTTAATAGTTGCTCAGATGCTGTTTTTAGAGTCAGAAGATCCGGATAAGGATATTCAGTTATATATAAATTCACCGGGAGGATCAATAACTGCAGGAATGGCAATCTATGACACAATGCAGTATATTAAGCCAGATGTTTCAACTATCTGCATAGGAATGGCAGCGAGCATGGGAGCATTTTTGCTTCTGTCAGGAGCAAAGGGAAAAAGATTTGCTCTTCCTAATTCAGAAATTATGATACATCAGCCTCTTGGAGGAATGAGAGGTCAGGCATCTGATATTAAGATACACGCGGACAGAATTATAAAGACCAGAGATACTTTAAACAGTATCATAAGCGCAAGAACAGGCCAGCCAATAGAAAAGGTTGAGCGTGATACAGACAGAGATAATTTTATGTCAGCAGAGGATGCTAAGGCGTATGGCATAATTGATGAAATTATTGCCAATAGAAAATAAGGAGTGTTTCAATGAGCAAAGTTAATGATAAACAAATTAAATGCTCGTTTTGCGGTAAATCTCAAGAGCAGGTAAGAAGGCTCATAGCCGGTCCTGATGTCTATATTTGTGATGAATGTATAGAGCTTTGCCACAATATAGTGGATGACGATATTGATTTATTTGAAGAGTATGATTTCTCTGAACTGCCGAAGCCGAAGGAAATAAAAACAAAGCTTGATGAATATGTAATTCAGCAGGATCAGGCTAAAAAAGCATTGGCGGTTGCGGTATACAATCATTACAAAAGAATAAATTATAAATCCAAGGATGAAGGAACAGACATTCAAAAGAGCAACATTCTTTTACTTGGACCTACAGGAAGCGGAAAGACTTATCTTGCCCAGACATTGGCAAAGCTATTGAATGTTCCGTTTGCGATTGCAGATGCCACTTCTTTAACAGAAGCAGGCTATGTAGGAGAAGATGTTGAAAACATATTGCTGAAGCTTCTTCAGGCAGCGGATTTTGATGTCGAAAGAGCTGAAAAGGGTATTATATACGTTGACGAGATCGACAAGATTTCAAGACGTTCAGAAAATCCTTCCATAACGAGAGATGTAAGCGGTGAAGGTGTTCAGCAGGCTCTTCTGAAAATACTGGAAGGAACTGTTGCAAATGTACCTCCACAAGGAGGAAGGAAGCACCCTCATCAGGAGTTTATTCAAATAGATACAACCAATATACTGTTTATTGTAGGCGGTGCTTTTGACGGCATAGAAAAAATCATACAAAAGAGAATAGGAAAGAAAAGTATCGGATTTGGTGCTGACCTTTCCGGAAATACTTCAATGGATACAGATGAGCTTCTCAGTCAGGTTCAGACACAGGATCTGCTGAAGTTCGGACTTATTCCCGAATTTGTAGGAAGAATGCCGATTGTTGTTGCCTTGGAGAAATTAGATAAAAAGGCTTTAATATCAATTTTGACAGAACCTAAAAATGCCTTGATTAAGCAATACAAGGAATTGTTCAAAATGGATAATGTGGAGCTGGAAATCGAGAAGGAAGCATTAGAGGTAATAGCGGAAAAAGCACTGGAAATAAAAACAGGAGCAAGAGGCTTAAGAGGAATCCTTGAGAGCACCATGACAGACGTTATGTTTGAAATACCGTCGCGAGATGACATTAAAAAATGTGTCATAACCAAGGATACCATCATAAATAAAAGTGAGCCTAAGTTAGTTCTGACAAAGAAAACAGTATCTGATAAAAAAGAAAATGTTTCATAGACTGCCGCCGAGGCAGCCATAGAACGACTGCCTGCCTAAAGCAGGCAGTTTTTATAAGGAGATAGCATGATAGAAAATTACAGAATAGAGAGCAGGACACTTCCTTTGATTCCAATCAGAGGAATAGGAATATTCCCTAACACTGTCATACATTTTGATATAGGAAGAGAAAGGTCCATAAACGCACTTGAGGAAGCTATGCTTGAGGATTCAGACATATTTCTTACTGTTCAGAAAGAGGCTGATGTGGATACTCCCAAGGAAGATGATTTTTATGAAGTGGGAGTTATATGCAAAATAAAGCAAATGATTAAAATGCCCGGTGACAACATAAGGGTGCTTGTTGAAGGAATAAACAGGGCTAAAATTGCTTCCATTACCCAGGAAGAGCCATACTTTGAGGTTGTGCTGGAGGAATATGTCTATGACTATGAAGTTCCTTTCAGTGATAAGCTGGAAGCTATGGTTCGTCTTACCCTGGAGAATTTTGAAGAATATTCCACAATTTATGCCAAGATAGCGCCGGATGCGGTAATGTCACTGAAGGAAATTAAGAATCCGGACAAGCTGGCAGATGTTGTTGCCTCATATATTTATCTAAAGCATGAGCAAAAGCAGTCACTGCTTGAAATCTTTGACCCATTTGAAAGACTTGAAGCAATCAATGCGATATTGTCAAAGGAAATCAAGGTTCTTGAAATAGAAAACGAGCTGGGTGAGATTGTAAGAAAACAGGTCAGCGAATTCCAGAAGGACTATTATCTGAAGGAACAGCTCAGAGCCATTCAAAAGGAGCTTGGAGAAGACGAAAGCACAGAATTTGAAGTAGATGAATACATGAAAAAAATTTCTGCCGCAAAGATGCCCAAGGAAGTAAAAGAAAAGGCAGAAAAAGAAATTAACAAGCTTCTCAAAATTTCTCCATCATCTCCCGATGCGGGAGTTATAAGGACATATGTGGATTGGCTTATTGATTTGCCTTGGGATAAAAAAACAAAAGACAATACTGAGCTTAAGAAGGCGAGGGACATACTTTCCGAGGACCATTACGGACTGGAGGATGTAAAGGAAAGGATAATTGAATATCTTGCTGTAAAAAATATAAACAAGGATATGAAGGGACCAATACTTTGCTTTGTGGGACCTCCCGGCGTGGGGAAAACATCAATTGCAAAATCCATAGCTAGAGCTATGAACAGAAAATATGTGCGCATATCACTTGGCGGAGTGAGGGACGAAGCTGAAATAAGAGGCCACCGAAGGACATATATCGGAGCTATTCCGGGCAGAATAATATCATCCATAGCCAAGGTTAAGGTAAACAATCCTGTGTTCCTGCTTGATGAAATTGACAAACTCTCTGGAGACTACAAGGGCGATCCTGCTTCAGCACTGCTGGAGGCACTTGATCCCGAACAGAACAAGACATTTACTGATCATTACATTGAGGCGCCCTTCAGTCTTGAAAATGTTATGTTCATTACGACGGCAAATTCAACGTCAACAATTCCGGAGCCTCTGCTGGACAGAATGGAAGTCATTGAAATATCTGGATACACTGACGGAGAAAAACGAAATATTGCTGAAAGATACCTTGTCAAAAAGCAGATAAAAGAACATGGACTGAAGGAAAATCAGGTAAATATATCTCAAAATGTTGTGGCTGAAATAATAGAGAAATATACTAGGGAGTCGGGAGTAAGAAACCTTGAGAGAAATATCGGAACCCTTGTGAGAAAGGCAGCAGTGCAGATTGTTGAAAACAAGAAAAAATCAGTAACCATAAATTTAAACAGCCTTAAGGGCTATTTAGGAATACCTAAGTATGATTATGACCTTGCATTTGAAGAGGACCAGGTCGGGGTTGTAACAGGGCTTGCATGGACTAGAGTCGGCGGAGAAACTCTGTTTATAGAAGTCAATACCATGAAGGGTGACGGCAAGCTTCAACTTACGGGCCAGTTGGGAGATGTTATGAAGGAGTCCGCTATGGCTGCTTTAAGCTACATTAAGGCCAATGCTGATAAATTCGATATTGAATACAGCAAGTTCAAGGAGACAGATATTCACATCCATGTGCCTGAGGGAGCAATTCCCAAAGATGGCCCTTCCGCAGGCATAACCATGGCAACAGCCATATTGTCGGCAATGACGGGAAGACCTGCCAGGAAGGAAGTTGCCATGACCGGAGAAATCACTATCACGGGAAGGGTGCTGCCCATAGGTGGACTTAAGGAGAAACTGCTTGCTGCTAAGAGAGCTGGAATTAAAAAGGTGGTGCTCAGCACCAGAAACAAGCCGGATGTTTCAAAGATAGATCCTAAGATTATTCGTTCCATAGAAATCGCATATGCGGACAGAATAGAGGATGTTGTGAAGGAAGCATTGATTTAACAATAGCGGAACTATAGCTGTGGCTTTTGTCACAGCTGTGGCTGCATGTGAGAAAGGGAAATATATGATAATAAAAAAAGCAGAGCTGCTTATAACTGCTGCAAAAAAGGAACAGTATCCTGATACTGTGGTTCCTGAGCTTGCATTTGCGGGAAAATCCAATGTGGGCAAGTCGTCAATGATAAATGCCATGCTTAACAGAAAAAGTCTGGCAAGAACAAGCTCACAGCCTGGTAAGACACAGACGATAAATTTTTATAACATAAATGACACACTTAATTTTGTAGATTTGCCGGGCTACGGATATGCAAAGGTGTCAAAGACCGAGAAGGATAAATGGGCTAAAATGATTGATACCTACCTGCACAGCAGACAGCAGCTGAGGGAAGTTATTTTACTTGTTGATATAAGGCATGAACCGGGTGCCAATGACGTGCAGATGTATGAATGGATTAAAAGCTGCGGATACACAGGATATGTTATTGCTGCAAAAGCAGATAAGCTGTCCAGATCACAGCAGATTAAAAACGTGGCAGTTATAAAAAAGGCGTTGGATATTAAGGACGCAAATCTTATTTTTCCATTTTCGTCAGTATCAAAAAGCGGAGTTGAGGATATGTGGAGCCTGTTTGAGAAAATACTGCAGCTTGGAACAGAAGAATTTCAGTAAATTTATAATTTCTCTGTGATAATTAATATACAATTAGTTTAGATGTGAATTTTTAGGGTATATTAGTTAGGACTGGAGGAATGGTAATGGTTTATAAATTTGAAGTTAAAGTCCGCAGTGATATAAATGACGTTAAAAATGTTGTTGAGGAAATACTTCTCGATATCAAGGGCAGAATAGACGAAAATATTTTTTTTAACTCGAAATTAATTTTATATGAGCTGATGATCAATGGTGTGCTGCATGGCAATAAACAGGATGCCAGCAAGCAGATAAACGTTGTTTTAATTATAAATAAATCATGCATCGTTATTGAAATAACTGATGAAGGTTCAGGAATAGTTTATAAGCACAAGTCCTTCGGCGAATATGACTGCTGTGAATCAGGAAGAGGTCTTATGCTCGTGGAGTGCTTATCCGATAAGTTCACAATTGAAGGAAACAGGGTTACCTGCATTCAATATTTAAAATAAGCTTTATATTGAATAATATTTTTGCTATAATAGACACCGAAAGGTGTTTTTTTATGACCTAACCCCATTTTTTCGACCGTCA
>DNNV01000378.1 GCA_003497505.1 Clostridiales bacterium
TAATGTTATTTTGTATAAATACGAACCGCATCTCTCAAGAATTCCGCCATACCAGGCTGTTCCTTGTCATAATATGCTCTGAATCTTTCATCATCCACATACATCTGGGTCAAATTTGCATGTGCCTCTTTATTGTAGTATCCCCAGCAGTATGTTATCCATTTGGCATGAAGCTCTGCAGCCTTCTGTCCCAGCTCTCCTGCAGGGTCTCCTTCTGCATATGCCTCTTTTAGAGTTTCCATAACTGAATTAGAAAGCTCCTGCATTTCATTGTACTGCTCTTCTGTCATATTCATCATCTGCCTGTTAGACCTTTCAACAGCTTCTCTACCATACCTTTCTCTGATTTCCTCGCCGTACTGTTTTTCGTTATCTTCAATTAGCTTTTTCTTAAAGCCCTCAAATTTTTCATTGTCACTCATTTTCATTCTCCCTTCTTTGCTGAAAATAGTTTTCTCAACATTTTCAATCAAGATATTCAGTTGTTTCCTTCTTGCAAGGAGTTCGTCGTAATGCTGCTTAAGCGCATTTACTTCGTCAAAATCAGGAGATGTGATTATATCCTTTATATCGTCCAGACTGACACCTAACTCTCGATAAAACAGAATCTGCTGCAGTCTGTCAACTTCTTTTTGCCCATATATTCGATATCCTGACGAATTGATTCTTGCCGGCTTAAGAATCCCTATTTCATCATAATACCTCAGCGTCCTTCCGCTGACACCTGCCATAGCACCAAGCTTTTTGACCGTGTATTCCATCTCTATCAGCTCCTTACAGTCTAAGTGTACACGTTTACGCAGCGTAAATGTCAATACCTTTTTATAATTAATTTTCGTCTCCCTCTTCATGCCTGTGATGCTCTTCGTACTTCTGAATAAGTTTTTTGCTCATGTAGTTAATAAGCAAAATAAATAGTATGTATAACACCGATTTCAATGGGTTTTCAAAAAATGAGCTTACATTTTCTCCTATAAATGCAAGAGATAAAATCATTACAAACTTTGCCGGAAGCATTGTAATAAGAAAAATCTGAGTATCCATATTCGCCAAGGCAGCCGTACCGCTTATTAAAAAAGACGGGGTGAACGGAAAACAGTACAGATAAAACAATACTGTTACCTTTCTTTTTTTTATTTTTTCAAGTGTTCCCCTGTACTTGCTTTTTTTAATCTTTTCTTCAAATCTCTTTCCGCCTACCTTGCGTATAAATAAAAACAGAAGAAAAGAGCCTATGCAGTTTCCTATCCATGAATATAAGTATCCAAGAAAAAATCCGAAGGCAGCAACATTAATTATTACAAATCCAATCAGAGGCAATATAGGTATAAATGCCTCAATCACAGGCAGCAGCACTCCGACCGCCGGTCCTCCCTGTTCGACATATTTCAAAAAAACAGCTAAATTTTCATATTCCATAATTAATTCCATAAAAAGGTTAATGTATTTAGTAATCAACTAAGACTTCAATTTATTATAATATAGCCTTGATTATTTTTAAATATAAAAATATAATAAGAGAAAAGTATAGAAAGGAAGATATATGAAATATTTCATCGGAGCGCCGATTCCCGAAAATTATAAAAATAAAATTGAAATGCTAAGAGCAGAGTTCAGATTTTTTACAACCGAACCACACATTACCATCGTTCCTCCTCCTGCATTGCCGGATGACGATTCATTCATAAGCGATGTTGTAGATGTATGCAGAAATACAAAGGCTTTTAAAATCAGGCTTAATGAATTGGGGCAATTTGACAGCAGAGTATTGTATGTAGGAGTACATTCACCCGGTCTCATTGATTTGTACGAAAATATTTTTAAAGCCCTCAATTTACCAAAAGAAAAAAGAGGATATACGCCTCACCTGACAATAGTCAAGCAAAGGCACAATAAGCCCATAGATATAGATAGGATTAAAAAAAGGGCAGAAACCAAGCTGGTCTCCGCCTCTGAATATACACTTAATTCTATAACCATCTACCATCAGCCAAAGGAAAGATTTGTATATCTTCCCTACATGGAAATACCTCTCGAAGATTGAATTAGATTGAATTTCTATTTCAATCTTTCCTCTATGAGCTCTGCCAGCTCGTTGGCACGAAGTTCTATTTCCTCCATGTTCTCACCTTCAATCATTACTCTCACCAATGGCTCTGTACCTGAAGGTCGTATGAGCACTCTGCCTCTGCCGTTAAAATGGCTTTCGATTTCTTCAATTTTATCTTTTATAGCTTCATCCTCTAGGTAAAGCTTCTTTTTTTCATCCGACACTCTGGCATTTACCAGAATCTGAGGCATTACGCTCATTATTCCTGCCAGCTTTGAAAGTCTTGTGTTTTTTTCCTTCATTACGCTTAGAAGCTGTATGGCAGTAAGCAGTCCATCTCCCGTTGTATTATAGTCAAGGAAAATTATGTGTCCTGATTGCTCGCCTCCAATGGAATGCTTGCCCTTCAGCATTTCCTCAAGCACATACCTGTCCCCTACATTAGTTTTGATTATGTCTATACCCGCTTCCTTCAGGCATATATCAAGTCCCATATTTGTCATAACTGTTCCGATTACAGCATTGCTTTTTAATCTTCCTTTTTCTCTCATGTGAATGCCGCATATGGCGAGGATATGGTCTCCGTCCACAATATTTCCGTTTTCATCCGCAGCTATGAGTCTGTCTGCATCACCGTCAAATGACAGCCCGACATCCGCACCTGTCTCCAACACCAACTTCTGAATTTCCTCAGGCTTTGTGGAGCCGCACTCCACATTTATATTTATGCCGTTGGGGTCATTGTGAATTACATAGACCTGAGCACCAAGCTCGTGCAAGAGCTCAGGTGCAGCTTTGTAAGCAGCTCCGTTTCCGCAGTCAACAGCCACCTTCAGCCCTGTCAGGTCAACATCCATTGTTTCCTTTAAAAATTCCATATATTTTCTTACAGGGTTATCAATGCGTATTTTTCTTCCCACCTCACCGGATACCGGGAGGTGATCTATGTCTATATTATTGATTATGTATTCTTCTATGGAGTTTTCCATATCATCGGTCAATTTAAGCCCTTTGTCATTGAAAAATTTGATTCCATTGTATTCCACGGGATTGTGAGATGCCGTAATCATAACACCGCCATCTGCCTCAAGTATTTTTATCATGCATGCAACCGCAGGCGTCGGCAATACTCCCAAATACAGCACATCTACACCTGCCGAGTTGAGCCCCGATGAAAGAGCACCTTCAAGCATGTCCCCTGATATTCTCGTATCCATTCCAACAACCATTTTAGGTCTTTTTTTACCTTTTGTTAAAAAAAAGCCTCCTATACGCCCCAGCTTATATGCCAGATCCGGTGACAGGTCTTTGTTCGCAATTCCTCTCACACCATCAGTACCAAAAAATTTACCCATACTTCCTCCACAATCACAATTATTTTTATCTATGTTAAATTCATATTTCATTTGTTGAACAACATTTATATTCTACCATATTTCACCCTAAAAAAAAAGATACCATTTATAAATGGTACCAGTCCGTTCTGTTCTTCCCTACTTCATTTATATCATAAGGTGTTTCCTGATAAATTATGTTAATCCAGTTTTTAAACAACAAGTTGGCATGACTTCTCCACTTTACAAAGGGTTTTTTTGAGGGGTCGTTATCAGGATAATAGTTCATAGGAATATTTATAGGTTTTCCCTGGCTCACGTCTCTGTCATATTCCTTCTTTAATGTCATGGGGTCATATTCAGCATGTCCCATAATAAATATTCTGCTATAATCATCAGTAACAGCAATATGTACGCCTGCATCTCTTGATTCGGCAAGTATTATAAGCTCATCTATGCTTTTGATGTCCTCAGCGGTTACCTCAGTATGCCTTGAATGTGGAACATAAAATATATCGTCAAAGCCGTTTAAGAGCATACATGTTTCATGCTTCTTTTCATGCTCGAATACACCGAATACCTTTTTATCAAGCGTCCTTTTATTAAGTCCGTAAAAATGATGAAGCGCAGCCTGAGCCCCCCAGCATATGAACATCGAGGACGTTACGTTTGTGGAGGAAAAATCAAGAATTTCCTTCAGTTCATCCCAATAATCAACTTCTTCAAATTCCATCAGCTCAACAGGAGCACCTGTAACAATCATTGCATCATACTTTTTATTCTTTATATCCTTGACACTTTTATAAAAGCTCTTCATGTGACTTTCCGAAATATTCTTGGCATCATGCGTGCTTGTATGAATAAATTCAACATTTATCTGAATTGGAGAATTTGAGAGAAGCCTCACAAACTGTGTTTCTGTTTCAATCTTTGTAGGCATCAAATTTACAACGAGGACCTCCAGCGGCCTTATATCCTGCGTCTGAGCTCTTTCATTGCTCATGACAAATATATTCTCATCCTTCATAGTTTTATATGCAGGCAAAGTTGATGGTATTATTACGGGCATATTTTTCTTCCTTTCACATTAAAATGTCATAAACTCCGAAACATCGCTGAAATTATCAGCAGCGATGATAAATTTTATTATAATTTATACTAAATATAAATTTTTGTCAATCGATATTTGTCCGTATCTTCCTGTTCCTGACTCAATATTCATCCTTTTTCACAATGCAATTGAAAATAAGGATGAAGGCTGATATAATCATATTATACTGTTTCCTATATTGCGTACAAATATCTGTCCGCAATATAGGAAACAGTATATACTAATCCGCTTCAATGGAACTTATTTAATGCGGATTAGTATTAGCTTTGTGCAATAAAAAAAGGAAGGAATACTTATGATAGTTTTATCGTGCAATGATATTTCAAAGGCATATGTGGTTGACAATATTATAGAGAATATATCATTCACAGTCAATGACAACGAAAAGATAGGTCTTATAGGCCTAAACGGGGCGGGAAAGACTACCCTTTTTAATATATTAACTGAAAATTTAGATCCGGATTCCGGTGAAATATACAGACCCAAGAGCAAGAGGCTTGGTTATTTGAGACAAAATACTATCATTGAAAGTAACCGTACCATAATGGATGAAATGCTGACAATTTACTCGGATGTAATCCGTATGGAGGAAGATCTCCATGAAATGTCCAATAAAATAAGCACCTTCACCGAAAATGACAGCACCGAAGAACTCGAAAAGCTCATGGAAAGCTATTCAAAAATGAGTGAAAAGTTTGAGGAGGCTGACGGGTACAGCTTCAAAAGCTTAATCAAAGGAGTTTTGAGGGGTCTGGGCTTCACCGACAGTGAATTTGACAAGCCTGTAAATTTGCTAAGCGGAGGTCAGAAAAGCAGGGTTATGCTGGCAAAGCTTCTTTTGGAAAAAGCAGACATACTGTTGCTTGATGAGCCCACCAATCATCTGGACATTGAAGCAATTTCCTGGCTGGAAAAATACATCCGCGATTTTAATGGAGCTGTCATAATAATATCCCACGACCGGTACTTTCTTGATAACACAGTAAGCAGGGTTTTCCTTATGGAAAACAAAAATCTTAAGGCTTACAACGGTAATTATACCGAATTCATGAAAAAAAGAAAAACCGAGCTTGAGCATGAAATAAAGCAATACGAGGAATATGAAAGAGAGATTGAGCGTCAGGAAGAAATGATACGGCGCCTCCATGCTTATGGAAGTAAGAGAAATATCCGTCAGGCATTCAGCAGGCAGAAAGCTCTTGATAAAATAAAAAAAATGGATAGGCCTGTAACTGACAGCAAAAAAGTCAAGCTGAGATTCACTCCCAAAATAAAAAGCGGGAGAGATGTACTGAACGTAGAAAGTTTATCTGTAAGCTACAATGACCATCAGATATTCAAAAACGTTTATATGAGCATTTATAAAGGCGAGAGGGTGGGAATAATAGGTCCTAACGGCATAGGAAAATCAACTCTTCTGAAAGTGCTGGCCAATAAGTTGGAGCGTTTTGAAGGCACTGTAACCCTTGGTCATTATGTGAACATAGGATATTACGATCAGGAGCAGACCAGCCTTGACAGTGAAAGCACGGTGATAGATGAAATCTGGGATTACAACCCCGACTCCAACTATTACGACATACGTACCATGCTGGCGCAGTTTTTATTCAATGGTGACGATATGTATAAAATAGTAGGCGATTTAAGCGGCGGCGAAAAAGGAAGGCTTTCTCTGTTAAAGCTCATGACTTCAAATGCAAATTTCCTGCTGATGGATGAGCCCACCAATCACCTTGACATTGATTCAAAGGAGGTTTTGGAGGATTCCCTGCTTAATTATGATGGAACCATATTGGTTGTATCACATGACAGATATTTCTTGAACAAGGTTGTAGACAAAATTTACGACATGTCTGCCGATGGAGTTTTTCAATACCTTGGGAATTATGATTACTACCTGCAAAAGAAAGCGGAGCTTGAGGAAAAAGATGAAGAGGTGACCGTTTCCAAAACAAAGACACAAATTAACGCCGAAAAGAAAAAGGAACGGGAAAACATACGTGACAGGCAGCAGCGTGACAGAACAATAAAAAGCTTAGAAGAACAAATAGAAATGCATGAAAATAAGATTTCTGAATTAGAGCATGAATTGTGTCAACCTTCGACATATAATGATAAAGTTCTAATTATTGACCTAAATGAAAATTTAAACATTTACAAAAATGAACTTGAAGACTTGTACACAAGGTGGACAGAAATCATGGAAGAATAGAAAAAGTTATACACTGATTGTTTATATGCTGTGCATAACTTTTCTGCAATATTTCAAGTATCAACAGCTTTATCCACAGCTGTTGATACTTTTTTGTTTTTCCCTGTTTATAAATCTGCAAGTTCTAAGTTTGGCAGTGCATTTAACGATGCATCCGCAAATTGCTTATGTAAATATTTATAATATGCTGCACATCCAATCATTGCCGCATTGTCAGTGCATAAAACAGGAGATGGTTTTGTAAATTTATAATTATGCTTCATGCATTCCTCCTGAAGAACTTCTCTCAATCTGGAGTTTGATGCAACTCCTCCTGCAAGAGCAATTATATCGCAATTTTTAAGCATTGCAGCCTTTACTGTCTTCATTGCAAGCACTTCCACCACTGCCTCCTGAAAGCTTGCGGCAACATCCTCCATGTTAACTTCCTCATTTTTCTGGCTACTGTTGTGGATATAATTTAATACTGCAGATTTCAGTCCACTGAAACTGAAATCCAACGTCTCATCGTCAATAACAACTCTTGGGAATTTTATTGCATTCTTATTTCCTGCTTTTGCAACCTTGTCAATGAGAGGCCCCCCCGGATACCCAAGTCCTATTGCCCTGGCAATTTTATCAAATGCTTCTCCGGCTGCGTCGTCTCTCGTCTTGCCAAGTATTTCGTATTTACCGTAATCTTTTACATACACAAGGTGCGTGTGCCCTCCTGATGCAACCATACATATGAACGGAGGCTCAAGCTCCTTATCCTCTATGAAATTTGCATTTATGTGGCCCTCAATGTGGTTCACTGCAATGAGAGGCTTACCCCATGCATAGGAAAGACCCTTTGCAAAGTTCACTCCCACCAAAAGAGCTCCGACAAGTCCCGGGCCGTAGGTCACGGCTATGGCATCTATTTCTTCGACGCTTACATTGGCTTCTGACAGCGCCTCTTCAACCACATCGTTTATGTTTTCAATATGCTTTCTAGATGCAACCTCCGGCACAACTCCGCCGAATTCCTTGTGTATTTCGATCTGTGATGATATTATATTAGACAAAACATTTCTGCCGTTTTCAACAACAGCAGCAGCTGTTTCATCGCAGGATGATTCTATTGCGAGTATAAGTATTTTATCCTTCATGGTTTCCTCCGTTTTACTGCCATGATTATACCGCAAAAAAGAAGCTACGGCAAATAATTTTTGCTGCAGCTTCTTTTTAATTAAATATAATTACTCAATCACTTCTTTTCCTTTTACAAATGTTCTCCATACGTGAAGTCCAAGTGCGAGACCTATAACACCGTATACCATGAATGTTCTGAAATATTCTCCCAGCAATGCATTACCAAATAGTGAAAGTCCTATTTCAGGGGACATTATAAACATTGAGTTAAACAATAGAGTCCCCAATATTGCATGTCTTATATTCGCTTTTTGCGTTGATGCCCCTCCAACAAGAAGTGCAGCAACTGAGAACATACCAATTTGTGTATGTGCTCCGTAGGTATTCAGTGTTCCCATGTTCTGCAGGTACATAATCTGACCCCAGGCTGCCAGTACAGTTGACATAATTGTAGCTATTATTCTTGTCCTGTCCACATTTATACCTGAAACCTCGGCAATGTGCTGACTTTGCCCAACACTTCTGAAATCTTGTCCCAGTTTTGTTTTCAGTATTTTTTCGTTGAATATACAAAGTGCTATAATGAATACACCTATTACAACCGGAACCTTTCTTACCATCATGAGGCTTGATTTCGTAACTATGGCATGTATGCTTATCCCGATAAGTATAAGGCATATCACCGAATTGATAAGTGTGGTATTTTTCTGACCAATGAAAGTTGCTTTATTTTTATTGCGAACATATCTAAATACCTGAAGCAATAGCACTGCTGCAGCCACAAGAAGAATTGCCCACATAAATGGAATTTCCATTATTTTATCAAGGGCATACTTCAATCCGCCATCCTCAACCTTAACCAAGTCTACAGTCATTCTCACGCCTACACCGTCAGGCTTAATCATAGGATGATCAGCAGGAACCTTAATTATTACCCCCACTGCAAACAGGAAGATAAATTGATAAATACCGTTGGCAAAATACCCAACTATAAGGCTGGCTATCATTTCCTGTCCTCTTGTTTTGTTGTACAGAATTCCTGTAAGGTATCCGGCAAATGCCGCTATAGGGAATGCTATGAGGAAAGTCAGAAACATTCCCGAAACTCCACCCATATCAAAATATCTCACTATCGCTATGGCAATCTGACCTGCCATTGCACCTACAACTATACCAAAGTTCAGCCCGAGACCTGCCACAACAGGTATTATAAGCGAAAGAACAAGGAATGCATTTCTGAAGAACCTGCTTGAAAGCTCTGTCAGAAAGAAGTTCATTGTAACTCCGTCGGAAACCACAAAACCAAATATAGTAAATGCGATAAATATCAATGTAACTATATTATCTGCAACCCATGATGAACCGCTTTTACTCTTTAATCTTTCTCCCGTATATGCATTATTCATTATTTGCCGCCTCCTACCTGTGTTAAAGCGTATAGGATTATACCGTTCTGTATAACCATACGCATTATTTCTGAAAGGTCTGTGCCTTCAAACAGCTGATTTGCAACCGGAAGAGCCGTAGTAAGAAGTCCCTGGAATATGAATACTCCTATTATTACATGGGAAACCTTGGCACGTGATGCTGTAGCTCCGCCTATTAAAATTGCCGCTACCGCCGGAAACGCCATCATCAGTGGAGCATTGTAGAGCTGCGTATATCCATAACCTTGGGAATAAACGATTATTCCGATTGCTCCCAATACATTGGACAAAACATTTGCTTTAATTCTGTTTCTGTCTATATTTATACCTGAAGCTTGTGCAAACCTTGGGTTAATACCTCCGGCAGATATTGCAACACCTGATTTAGACCTGAAGTACAGCCACACTATCAGGCAGCAAAGAAAGAATACTAGTAACATACCTGTTGGTATTGTCATGCCCTTAACAGTAAAGCTCATGAAGTTGCTCAGTATCTGTGCTCCTCCAACTGCATCAAGCTGTATAGTTTCTCTTAATCCTTTTCCCATAAACCATCCCATTTTAGGGCTTGAAAATGGAATCATAAGCCATGCAAGACACATAATAGCCGCACTGGAGAATCCCGTATATGTTGCTATAGTCATTTCAGAGCCCTTAACAGAATTTAAAAGCTTTCCATACAAATACCCTGTAACGATAGCAAATGCGATTGCCATTGCAACTGATACAAAAAGCCATGACGCTCCTGTAAATCCGAATTCAACAGACAGCACCATTGCAAACAGCCCGCATTCAATTCCTATAGGAAGTGCGAAGTTCGGTCCGGTTCCAGATTGAATTGATGGAACCATAGCAAGTACCAGTATACCGTTCATCCCGGCACGCTTTATGGTATCACTCATAAGTGTAACCATGGAAATGTCCAGCATCCCGCCGATAATCAAAACAATAATCCAAAATGATCCTATAATTAGGGTTGGTAGTCCGATTTTATTTACTATATCCTTAAAACCGTGTTTTTCTTTTACTTCAACCATTATACTTCACTCCCTTCAGCATTATGTGAGCTTCCCGACATCATGAGGCCGAACTCGGCATCCTGTGCATCAGGAGGAAGGACTCCCGCAACCTTGCCTTCACATATTATAACGATACGGTCGCATATACTTCTGAGCTCTGCAAGCTCAGATGAAGTCATTACAATGGTCATTCCGTATTCCTCGTTTAATTGCTTAAGCAAATCAAGCACTAATTTTTTAGCACCTATATCTATACCTCTTGTAGGCTCAGATACCAAAAGAAGCTGAGGATTTAAAGTAAGCGCTCTTGCAACGCATACCTTCTGCTGGTTTCCTCCGCTGAGCCTTCCTGCCTTCTGCAGTGGTGACGTACATCTTATATCAAGATCCTTTATCATCTTCTTGGCATGCTGTCTGATTTTTGTAGAATCAATAAATCCAAAAGGACCTACTTTTATCAAAAAGTCATTTCTTGTCTGCATTGCCGAAAATACTATATTGCCCTCTATGGACTCATCCAGAAGGAGACCAACACCCTTTCTGTCCTCGCTCACAAACGCAAGCCCTGACTGAATTGCAGCCTTTGCATCGTTTAACTGAAGCTTTTCTCCGTTAAATGCAACCTCGCCCCTTGAAGAATAAATTCCCATAAGCCCGTTTGCAATTCCAAGCTTGCCTTGTCCCGCCAAACCGCCTATTCCTACTATTTCTCCCTTTTTAACCTCTAAATCCACGCCCTTAACCTTTTCTCCCGGCATGGAAACATGTAAATCCTTTATGCTTAAAATACTTTCATCGCTTGTGTCCTTATTTTTTGAATCAACTCTTTCGATGGAAATCTTTCTTCCTACCATAAGCTGCGCAATTTCAAATTTGTCTGTTTCCTTTATGGGCTTCGTCGCCACATGCTCTCCATCTCTTAGAACAACAACCTTGTCCGCAACCTCTATAATTTCATCAAGTCTGTGACTAATAAATATAATTCCAATTCCCTTTTGGGATAATTTCTTTATGGCTATGAGAAGGTTTTTAGCTTCGGCCTCAGCCAATACTGCTGTAGGCTCGTCAAACACTAATATTTTAATTCCTTCCTTATCTATTTCCCTAGCAATTTCAATGAACTGCATATGTCCAACAGGCAATCCTGCCACAGGCAGAAATTCATCTATGTTCATATCGAGAACATCCAGTGCGCTTCGTGCATCCCGGTTCATCTTTTCAAAGTCCAGTGACTCAAGCCTTTTTCCCAATATCATACTTACCGGATTAGCCTTTGTTATTTCTCTGTTCAGCTTAATGTTTTCTGTAATTGTAAATCCCGGAACAAGCATAAACTCCTGATGAACCATTCCTATACCGTAAGCCATGGCATCATGAGGAGTTTTGATATTTGCTTTTTCACCTTCAATTTCAATTGTTCCTTCATAGCCTCCGGTTGTGTGAATAACCGGCATACCAAAAAGTATGTTCATCAACGTTGACTTGCCGGCTCCGTTTTCACCGATGAGGGCAAGTATTTCACCTTTTTTTAGCTCAATGTTTATATCTTTCAATACCCTGTTGCCGGAGTATTCCTTTGAAACATTTTTTAAGCTTAGAAGGTTATCGCTCATTTTTACCTCCTGTTATTGCATAATTGTATATTTCGTAAAAAGGAATGTATCGGAAGTTCATCAAAAGAAATTCCGAAACATCCCTTAATCTCTTAACAAATATTATATTATAATATGTGCTCTTCTCCGTACAGCAAGAAGTCCATCATTATCAATCTGAATGTAGGATACTCAGTTGAGCCTTCTGCATATGGAGTTGTTTTAACACTAATGCCATTAGCATACTCGGTCATCAATTGTTCTAAAACAGCTGTATCAACAGCATCTTTTGAAACTTCGCCGTTAATCCATTTAACAGCATATTCACTACCTGCTATTGTATTCATCATAGCTACAGGTACCGGCCATGTTGCAAATCTTCCTAAAACTCCGCCTTCTTTAAGCTTCTTTGCAGTTTCGCTTATAACATTAGCCATTGCGTCAACAGTATATCCTGTTGCTTCAATACCCAATGCTGATGGATATCCATGGTATGGTGACGGACAGCATGGTTGAGGATATATTGCTCCGGCATCATATGTAGCCTTAATCAGCGGTGTCTGCATTGCACAGTTTGTTGAGAAGAATGCAGTATCCTTTCCGTATTTTTCTACCATCTTAGGAACGTCTTCAAGAATGAAAAGCTGTGCTCCCGGTACTCCTGCATCCCCTGTTGGGTCTGGAGCTGTAGCATCAACAAATTTTATTCCTATTTCATCACATTTAGCCTTCATAAGGTCTCTTCTTGCAGCTAGCATAACAACTGACATGTGTCTTGGGAACGAATAGTGAACAAATGTCTTTGCTCCCATTAATTTCGCCTGCTCAGGAATAGTATTACCCATACCTAATTCGTCAGGCTGAAGAATCAAGTTTGCTCTTGCTGCAACATCAGGAGGATTTTCCTGCGGTGTACAATACACTATGAACATATCATCGCGAGTTTCCAGCAATTTATCAACTGCAGCGTTTGTTCCAGGAACAGCCTGATTAATAATCAATGCTTTAACTTCCGGATCAGATCCTATTTTGGAAATTATACTGATCATTTGCTCTTGTTCTGTCATGAAGTTGTCCGGCCATAAAACATGCATTACTTTCTTTTCGCCGTATCTCTCCACCATTTCCTGTGCAGAACGATACTCTTCTTCATTTTGTGAAAGAGTATTTGTAACTATAGCAATCTTTCCCGCGAATGCTTCATTGCCTGATGCAGGTGCTTCAGTTTTCGGTGCTTCAGTTTTCGGTGCATCGGTTGGTGTTTCTGCAGGTTTTTGTGCCGGAGCTTCCGCTGGCTTGCTGCATGCGCCTAAACTAAAAACCATAATAAGTACTAATAATAGACTTATAACTTTTTTCATTTTGTCCCTCCTAATTTAATTAAAAATATTACCTTGCTATATTATAATTGAATATATATTAATTGTCAAATAGTTATTAGCTTGTTTATTTATTCCATAACTGAAAAAATAGCCTATTTTTGCATTTTCATGAAAACGATTTTCGCCTTAGTATGTTTATTTTTTTAAAAAATACGACATAAAGTTTTATTATTTTTGTAGGAATATCGTTTTCAAGCCAATTTTCATCAGCAGACAAAATATGGGCTTTGTTTCTATTTCTAAAACACATTTATATTTTTATTTAACTTTACGCATAATTATTTTATAATTTAATAACGGAGGCAGCTCGTGCGCCTCCATCTCCAATTTTATTTCAGACCTTCAAGAAACTTCTTCATTTTTTTCTTTTGCTCCGGATTTAAAAACATCTCAAAATTCTTGAGATCCTGAATTTTTTTGTTATATTCCTCCTCTCCGTACTGCTCTTTCAATTTTTCACCCATATTTTTGGCATCGCGCAGAATTTCATCCTCAGTCTTGCCTTTATATTTCTCCTGAAACTCTTTAAACTGCTTATTATTTATAAAATCATTCACCTTTTTATCATTCGCTACAGTTTTAAACTCCTTACTTTCCTTAACTTTATTTAATTCATTGTCGTCAAAGCTCTTAAAAAATTTAGACATTCCAATACCTCCATTTCATATTACATAATATGCCGACATTATAAATTAGATTACAATATAATACTAATTCGCATTAAATCAGTTCCTTTGAAGCGAATTAGTATATAATGTTTTCCTATGCTGCGGACAAATATTTGTCCGCATTTTTAAATTAAAACAGTATAATTTGCCGCTTCAAAGCATTTAAGTGTAACATAATGCGATTCGCCGAATAGAATGTAATATTAAATATGTATATAAGAAGGTGATATTATTCCTGTTCAAATATTGCTTTATTTATTAGCCTCAAAGTATATCTTCGGAAACGGACAGCTGCCCGGCATGGTTACCAAACTGAACAGCACCACTAAAAATCTTACTTCCGGGCTGATGTCAGACCCTCAGAAAGTTGAAGGTATAATAAGCATGGTCCGCACTGTTGCCCCCTTGACTTCACCGCATACTGTCTCAATGGTGAATACATATTTGCCTTTTTTTGAAAAGGTAAGCACCCTGCTCGGCATGTACTCGTTTTTAAACAGGGCACAGACCTTCAGACCCATAGAGTCACTTAACACAAAAAATCCTGCAGATATGATGTCCGCGTTTATGAAAAACGGAAGCCTTCCCGTAGGCAAGCTTTTGGCACAGCCGCTGATTGCCGGCAACATGGATAAAATTATGGGAGCCGTTGCCTCCAACATGCTTAAAAACGGCAACATCAATGACATCATGAAAAATGTGAACATAAATGACCTGCTTGCCTCCGTTTCGAACAATTCAGGAACCAATCCGTCCGAGGGCATCAACAATGCAGATTTAAGCAGTCTCATGGAAACTTTCATGCCATTGCTAAGCAGCATGAGCACAAATGAATCAAAGCATGAAGATGATGAAAAGTCAGATTTTAAAAACGAGTCTGCCATGAATGATGAGGAGCATGTAGATTCATCAAACAGCAGCAACACTCAAGAACATAACAACGAGGCTACATATAATTACAATGAAAATGCGCACCACAGAAACGGCAACAGCTCCTATGACAGAAATTACAGAAATGACCAATATGACAGCTACAATAAGCCCACAAACTACAGCGAGCATAAAAACAACTACAACGACAGAAGAGAACCTCAACGACCAATACGAATAAAACAGAGAAAAAGGAAATAGAAATATAAAAAGCAGCAAATTACCTTCTGCTGCTTTTTATATTTTCATTCCCACACATTTCAAATAAATGCCACTTGAGCACAATTGAATATCATCAAATTATAAGAACCTTATTGACAATTGGAGAAAATCCATTCCTAGTACCTGTTAATCATAGAACTCCATGCAGTACTACTCATTATAGCGTATAATAAAATAAAAATAAAAAAAGATATTACAACTATAATTAAATTAGCTTTAAAATAATTTGACTTGCTTGTTTTTGTACCGCTACCAAAAGCCCAAACAAAAATCATAACTATGTTTACTATAGGTATACTCAGTATAAGTATAGTTATTAGCCATTCTTTTATTGATACAACCTCATCACTTTTTGGTTTAAAGCTATTGTAACTATCTTCCATATCCCTCTCCTGTTAATTATTTTTGTATAATCCCCTCTTCACGAGTTGCTGAATATATGTAAGCAGATTTTTATATATTGAAGACTAAATCAACTTTTACCGCGCTCTCAATTACATCATCCCAAAAGTCCGTCCCCTAAAGACCCTACCGCAAATGCAAGTGCATTTTACTGATTTTTCTTAATTATTGCTGTGGATAAATTATCTTCCTGCATGAAATCCACCTTATAACCTAACTTTTCAAAATCTCGAACTTTTATCATTGTTTTGCTGTCAATTAATTCACCGGTCATATCTATTCTTTGGTTTTCTCTCACAATATGTGCTCATCATATTCGTAGGAAATTGTATAGCCCTCTGCATTTGTTTGTGTTTCCACATCTCCTCTGTCTGTGTAGGTATAGGTCGTCACTCCGCCTCTTGGGTCTGTCACTGCCAGCACACGGTCCATTTCATCGTATGTGTATACTGTTGTTTTTATTGTCAGCTATAATATCAAAGAAGACGAAGATGTTAACATATAAATTGTGTCAACATCCCCGTCCCCTGTGTCCTTCGGTTGCACCTTACAGTGCTCCCGCTGGTTCACTGCAATCGGCAAAACCAGTAGAACCCCATTTCCCATCGTTTTGTAGGTGATATTTAGGTAGTGTAAGTTTACTGAGTCCTACCTAAATCTCTGTCAGCCTTAACTTGAAGTTGCATAGTTTTAGGCCCCATATATTTTTGTGCTATTCCCAAAATCATTTTGTCATTACCTAATATTTCAAGAACCGTAATTGAAAAGATGTTTAACAAATAGTCATCTTCGCAATTAGCAATTCCCTCAAAGTAATTAAAAATATGTTTTATTAACTTAATATTTGTATCCTCACTTAATAGCTTAATAATTTCTGGCATAAAGATGTCCTCAATTATGACAGTTTCTAAAACCTCACCATTATATTCAATTGATTTTCTGTACTCACTTTTTAATGAAGGTAAGAGGTCAAGCATAACTCTAAAAAATTCTTCTGATTTCTCGCTCATATCTATAAACTCCTTTATTGGAACAGATTTATTGCATTGATTAAGTCATTTCTCAAAGCCTCAAGTATATCCAAATCATTGAGACCTAACCTTCCTGATTTTGCTAGATTATCCAACTGGTTCAGCCTTTGTTGCGCCTTTATTAAATGCGTTGAAGAACCCTCGTAAAATTCTTGCACCAGTTTAGAGGCAGTTCCACCATCTCCAACTGTTGCTCCTGGTCTATAAAGTTCATTCACTATTTTACTTAAGTCTGAATTTTGTACAATTGATAGCAACTTCTCTCTAGTAGAACCAGTTAATTCAGGCATATTATCTAAAAGATTAGTAACTTCACTACTATTACCAACAATCTTACTACCCGCGCCCTCAACATATGGAGCCTTTTCCATCATCTTTTGCAAATATGGAACTAAAAGCTCCGCAGCACCGTATATTATCGGTATTGAATTTCCTATAGATTCACCCTTTTTATATAAATCTGCATGCTCTCCTGAATATGGTATTACCTCATATCCTTCAGGTAATAACCCAGTTTTATAAAACAACCAATTCCAGATATTAACTCCATACATTCCGCTAGCCATACCCTCAGTCATTGGCGAATGTTGTCTATAGAAATCTAAATCAGCATCTATCGTCCCCTCATCAGAAATCTACAAAATAAATAAAACTAGTGATATTACCCCAACTAAAAGCATTTTATTATAAATTGTTTATTTCCACAGCCTGAGCAGTGTCAAACAGGTACAGGTAGCACGCCTTTACGCTTCTGCCTGTAATTTTCTCAACAGCTTCCTTGTAGGACAGTATCTGTGTGCTGTATTCTGATTTTACATGTTCAAGATTGCCGTTGATTATTTCATCGGTCTTGTAGTCAATGATTACTGCCTGGTCTCCCTCGTAGAAATAACAGTCTATTATTCCCTGTATGAGGATTACATCATCCTTGTTGAGAGAATTTAAAATTTCACCGGCGCCCTTCTTTATTAAAAACGGCACTTCTCTTCTTATGTAAGATGATGCCCTCATTCTTTTTCCTACGTCGGAAACGAAGAATTTTTCCAGCATTTCTGGGTTCACCACCCGTGCTTCCTTTTCTGTCAAAAGCTTTTTCTGAACCATAGACTCCACTTGACCTGAAATATTGCCTGCACTTAAATCCTCATCTATGTTCAGGTGCTGCATAACAAAATGGACTATTGTTCCTATTTCTGCCTTTGTAAAATCGGAGCCTTCTTCCTTAAATTGCGGAATATCCCGCAAAACAGGAACCTTATACCTTACCCTGTCAAGCTTCTCCTGTCTGAGAACCTTAAGGTCTGTTACAGAAAGCTTTGTGGGAATGTTCACGGAGCTCTCATGGGCATATCTGTATTCAAGGCGGCGCATTATTTCATCATAGAAGGAGCTGTTTACATTGCTTTTAAAATACGCTAATTCATTTATAAGCTCGTGCTTTTTAACCTCTTCTTCCCGTCGGTTGCTGCTTATCTGCGACGGACTTATTTTATTTATGTTCCATGCTGTAAGACATGAAGTATTTTCAGTAAAGAAGCTTATTTCATGAGCAGCTTCAGGGCTGCATACTGTCCTTAAAACAGTGTATGTGTCTACACCCGCAAACAGAGATGTGCAAATCCAGTCCATAAATGAATCCTGGCTGTAAATATTGTAAAGAGAAGGCCCTTTCTGCCACTTGCGTATTTTGTTTTCAAATTTATTGACAGTGCCTATCATAATCAGTCTGTCAACAGCTCTTGTCATTGCAACGTATAAAACGCGCATTTCTTCCGATAGGTTTTCTGTTTTGATAATACTTTTCACAGCCATCCTTGGAAAAGTCTCTCTGTAAATTCTGTCCTGAGGATTTATATATTTCGGTGCTATTCCGTAAAGCTTGTGCTTCAAGATGCTTTTAGAGGCATCGGTTCTGTTGAATTTCTTATTTAAGCCGCACATTATAACCACAGGAAATTCAAGTCCCTTGCTCTTATGCACGGACATGAGGCGCACAACATTGTCATTTTCGCCCAATGTTTTTGCATTTCCTGTGTCACCTGATGAAACGCTGAGTTTTTCCACATATCTCAGGAAATTGAACAAGCCACTCATAGATGTCTTCTCAAATTCAAATGCCTTGTCGCTGAGAAGCCTTAAATTCGCCTGCCTGATTTTTCCGCTTGGCAGAAGTCCTGCAAAATAATAATAATTAGTTTCAATAAGTATTTCCCATATGAAATCATTTAGGTGAATGTATCTGCTTCTTTTTTTCCAGCCTTCAATTCTTTCGATAAATTTTCTAAGTTTTTCTGCAAGATTATCATCGCATTTATTTTTGTATTCATACAATGCATCTATGAAGCTGCCTTTATGATTTATGTTCCTTATTTCCACAAGCTCTTCTGTATCAAAGCCTCCTATGGTAGACCTCATAACGCTCAAGAGAGGTATGTCCTGCCTTATATTGTCTATAATGCGAAGAAGATTCAGCATTACCTGAATTTCAACAGTTTCAAAATATCCCGCCCCACCGTCATAGTAGAATGGAATTCCGTTATCATTGAATATTTCTTCGAATATCCCGGCCCATCCCGATACTGAGCGCATGAGTATTACAATATCGCTGTACTGTATTTTTTCCGTTTCTTCCTCTATTACTTCATTTGTTGCATTATCCCGCCTCACAGGCTTGTTTTTTTCCTTTTGAAGAAGCTCCTTTACTTTTTGAACAGCAAGGGCTGCTTCCAGTTCCGCTGTCTTCATTGATTTTATTTCATCGTCTGCTTCCTCAGCATCAACTGAATCCTTGTCAATAATCAGGAGCTCCGTAAAGCATTCCCCTGAATCTGAACATGACTCCCCGAATTCCGCTCCGGGATTCAGGAATACTTCCGAGTTGTAATCCACCTCTCCCAGAGTTTTATTCATAATACTCTTGAACACATAATTGATGCCGTACAATATTTCCTTCCTGCTTCTGAAGTTCTGGGTTAAGTCAATTCTCCGGTCATTTCCCGGACTGTTAACAGCAGGATAGGAGCTGCTTTTTTCATTGAATATATCCGGGTCGGACAGCCTGAAGCGGTAGATGCTCTGCTTCACATCACCTACCATAAACATGTTGTTCTCCCTTTTTATAGTGCTTATGAGCTCTTCCTGAAGGCTGTTGCTGTCCTGATATTCATCTA
>DNNV01000256.1:0-16647 GCA_003497505.1 Clostridiales bacterium
GGGAAACAGGCATAAGTGCGTGAGAATGGAATTTAGTTCATTTATAGACGTTAAAATCAATAGTTTTTGCTATATAGTATGTAGAGATACTTGTAACAACACATGCGTTGCTGCATAACATGGGTTGTACATTAAAGCAAAAAAATAATTATACAAAAATGCTTCACGTAGTTTACGCCATTTTCTGCTTTATCTTTTCCAAACGTTAAAAACCTTATTTTAGCTGAAGATTTTTTATTGAAATATAGAGATTCTTGTTAAAGGTCTACTCTAAAAAAATTTTCGATTATTATGCAACTTTTTACTATTAATATTCACTTATTAAAAGTATCTCCTTTATTTGTGCAAAATCCTTCATATTTATGGCAAGACATGCTCTACCGCATACCATGGTTATACGAGCATAGTAACAATTGTTCCGTGTAAATGCGACAAATATATGTTTAAGCACATGTGGCTGGGATATATATACATGTGATAATAAAAATATAATGCACACAAGCATCATGCTTTTATATAGATAACAATTAATTATGAAATTTTGGAGGAAAAGATGAAAAATATTAAGAATGACAGAGAAAAAAATATCAGCATTATTTTAATGTTGATAATGGTGCTTCAGATGATGATGCCTGTGAGCTTCGCTTATGGAGAAGAGACGCTCAATAATATAGATACTGCAGAAGACATAGTATCAGAAAGTATAGTGGCAAATACAACATCGGGTTCAGGTATAGGCGGGACACCGTCACTTCCGGAAGGTGGAGCCGATCCGGATGCAATAAACGGAATAACTGTTAATATTGAATTCAGAGATAGAGATGGAAAGGTAATAGACCATAAAACTAATACTGTTCCTGCGGACGCAAGTGTAAAGCTTAATATCGGGTTTGAAATCACGGATATGGATAATAGCGGAAACGGCGTTGTTGACACCTCTAAGGATTACATCATCAAGATTGCTGATGAAATAAGCATATCTAAAGATGAGACAATAGATCTGATTTACAACGGCGAAAGTGTAGGTACGGCTGTAATAGGTAAAAACGGTACTATAACAGTTAGATTTAACGGTAATATTAATAAATATACTGAAGATAGAACAGCGTGGATTGAAGCAAACGGCGGCTTGGACGAGTCTGTATTAGGACAGGGAGGAGACAGGACACTTGAGTTTGAGGTGGACGGAAAAACTGAAAGAATAGAAATAAAGGTTGAAGAAATAGAGAATGAAGAAACAGTAACACTTAATAAGACAGGAAGTTATAACGAAAGCAAAAATGAAATAACATGGACTGTCACAGTGACGGCAAAAACAATACCACATGGCGGAAAAATAAAAAATGTGAAGATTCAGGACATAGTGGAAGAGGGACATACATATGTAAAGCACATTATTGACAATACAGAGTACACAACACTTTCGGATTTTATATTTGAGGAAATGAAGGACGGAGATATAAAGACTATTAAGGTAATAACAAAACCTGATATGTCACAGATAGGTGCAGATAAGCAAGGGAAAGATGTTGTATTTAAAAATACTGTTGTTGGAAGCTTTGGAACTGAAGAAAATAAAATACCTCAGGTAGAGGCTTCGGTTAAAACTAAAATAGAATTTATTAATAAGAGTGATGCTAAATACGATCCGAAAAACAGAGATACAATAGCATGGACTATAGTATTAAATAAAAACTACCTTGATATGCCGGCAGGAACAAAGCTGACAGATAAAATCCCGGAAGGTTTGAAGTTAGAAGGAGAAGTAACCATGTCTCCCGCAATAGCAGGAGCAAAAGTGACTAAGGCCGAAGACGGAAGTGGATTTACTGTATTATTTGAACAAGGATTAAGTGAAAAGGTAACTGTAAGCTATAAAACAAAGATAACAGATGAGAATGCATATGAGCCTAATAAACCAGTGAGTTATGTGAATAAAGCACAGTTAGAATGGGGAAATGTTCAAAAGGCAGAGGATACAGGAACAGTTGGAATTGGAAGAACCGTAATTGGTAAGGAATGGGCCGGATACAACCCAAGCAATCACACAATACAGTGGAAGATAAGGGTAAATAATGATAGACTGAACATTGTTGATCCTGTTGTGACAGATACACTTCCCAAAGAGTTGGAGTATGTAAGCTATAGTATGGGAGAAGGTACAAAAGATATATGGGGAGAACCGAAACTTGGAACAGATGCAGAAGGAAGACAAACAATAACTTTCGCTTACGAAGGATATATAAATGAAATGTATTTAATTCAATTAACAACTAAGATTAAGGATGAATACAAGGATATATACGGAGCAAACAAGAACACAAATTTTACAAATAAAGTTGCTCTAAAAGGAGATAACCTGACAGAAAAATCGGCAACAGCAACGGAAACATATAGGAGCACTGTAATTGCAAAAACCGGAACAGGATATGACTATGTAAACAGAAAAGCAACATGGAAAATAATAGTAAACCAAAATAAAATGCTAATAAAAAGTGCGGTTGTCACAGATGTAATAGGAATGCATCATGATTTTGTACCAGGTTCACTGAAAATAAACGGAGAATCGGCTGAAGGCAAGTACACAGTATCCGAAGACGGAAAGACATTGACTACAACATTGGGGGAAATAAACGATGTAGTGGTTATAACCTATGAAACGCAAATACCGGAAGAACAGCTGAAAATATTGTTTGAAAAAAACGGAAGACCGGAACTTGAAAACAATGCAAAAATAACCGGAGATGAAATAAAAGCCGGCGGAGAGACAATCAAGGGCAAGCAACAAATCAACAATACGGTTGTAAGCAAGAAGGCAAACTACACACCCGGAGAGGATTCAATTGAATGGGTAGTTGAAGTTAACTTAAATCAGGTTAATTTTGGTGATGTGGATGTTGAGCTTGAAGATAAGCTGCAGGATGGTCTCATCTTGGATAAAAAAAGCGTTAAGCTGTATAAATTGGAGATGAAGGCTGACGGTACATATAACATAGGAAGTGAATCTGATAAGGTAACGGTCGATTATGATATAGATACTAATAATGTTGTATTCAACCTCGGAAAGGTAGATAAAGCATATCTCCTGAAATTCAGGACGGATATCGCCGGAGATAGCGCAGATAAAGTAATTAAAAATACTATAACACTGAAGGGTTACAGTGATAAAGATAACAGTTCAGAAGCATCTATACCGGTGAAATTTGACAATTCAACAGGAGGAGCAAGCGGAAGCAACACGAGAGGCAGCATACGAATTATTAAAAATGACGATCTCGGAACTCCAATTATGGGAGTAGAATTTGAGCTGCTTGGTGCGAATGATAAAAAATTTGGTTCTGGTTTTACGGATGAAGACGGAATTTTAGAGTTTGGAGATTTATTGATGGGAACCTATTATATCAAGGAAACCAATACTCCGGACGGATATGTGAAGATGGACGAATACACAACTATTGTACTGAAAAAGGGATTTGACGGTGAAATTGATCTTAAGCATCAGGAAGTTGTAATAGTAAACGAAAAAATCAGAGAAGGCGAAATAAATGTTATAAAGGTAGACGGCTCAGACAGACTGCCAGGTGCTGAGTTTGGAATATACAAAAATGGTGGAGACACTCCTGTAAAGACAGCGGTTTCTGATAATGGCGGGGTAGTAACTTTTGAAAAAATGACTGCGGGAGAATTCTTAATTAAAGAAATAAAGGCTCCTGAAGGATACGTGAAATCTGAAGCGGTAATATATGTCAGGGTTGTAAAGGATGGTGCAGGGCTGAGGGCCGAATACAGCAAGGACGGAAAAGAGTATTCAGCAGATGTGCCGGAATTTGAAAACAACTCAATAGATATTGTGCTTAACAAAAAAGACGGAAATAACAATTCTCTGCAGGGAGCAGAATTTACCCTGTACGACGAGGATGGAACGACTGTATTTGAAAATCGTAAGGCTGTAAAAAGCAATGATGACGGAAAGGTTGTATTCAAGGCAGTTCCGGCAGGAAAATATATCATCAAGGAGACTAAGGCACCGGCAGGATATAATGGATTTGACAAGGCTATTGCAGCGGAAGTAAAAGCGGATGGGACATTCGTATTAACTGTGGGCGGAGAAGTCCTTGACGATAATACCGTTATTAATGAAAGAAAGCCTGAAACACCTGAAAAGCCAGAGAAACCCGAAAAACCTGTTGAACCAAAAAAACCTGAAACACCAGACAATCCGGATAATGAAACAATAGATGAAACCGACGTACCTTTGGACGGAGGGGAAGAGGAAATAATTAATGAACCGGAAGTACCTGAGGGAACAACAAACCTTGGAGATAAGCTTCCTAATACAGGCTATGTACTTAATACATGGATGTTGACAGCCATAGGCTTTATATTCATATTGACGGGAGCTTTTACTTCAGAAAAAAGGAAGAAAAGTCAGAAGAGCTATAGTTGAATGAGGGAGAGCATGGCTCTCCCTTTATTCATAGATAGGTGACGGCTTAGATGTAAAAAAGTATTGACAAAGCAATTTGGGTGAATTATAATAATCAACAATATGAATAATCAATGCGTTGAAGCAGAGAAAGATATTTTATCATTTTCAGAGAGTCGGGTGAGGTGTGAGCCGATAATGAGATAATATGTAATATTCACTGCAGAGCATGTCCGTTCAAAGCTTAGTGCCAGTAGGCGGATACGTGTACCCACGTTACAGGGTTAGAGGTTGTCAGACCTCGAAGAGTGATGATTATATCATAATTAGGGTGGTACCGCGGAGTCTTTCGTCCCTATAAGCACATTGGAACAGTGTGTTTATAGGAATGAAAGATTTTTTTATGTCTTAACCCCATTTTTCGACCGAAGGGAGAAAAAAATGGCGGTAGGTCAAACGCACAGAATGCCCAATTTATGCGACCGGAGGGAGCAAATAAATTGGATGCATTCCCCTGCGATACCTTGAACATACAAAGTCATAAACGAAGAGATAGAAACGTGAAACTTTATAATCGATATAAACTTGGCCAAAGTTGATATAAATAAAAACAAACAATATTGAATATTCCAGGAGGAAATTATGAAATTAAATATTTTGAAAAGAACATTAGCGTTAGCATTGATAGTGCCTGTAATTTTAACCGGATGCTCGGATACAGCGAGCAAGACTCCTGCTGAAGGCGGAGGAAACGAAAAATCGTCAGAAGGTGAGAAAACATACAAGATAGGTATTTCGCAGCTTATTGAGCACCCGTCTCTTGACCAGGCGCGAGATGGATTTATTGACGGATTGAAGGAGCTTGGAATAAATGCTGAAACCGAATATGCAAGCGCTCAGGGAGAGCCGTCCAATACTCAGATGATAGCGGAGAAATTCGTTAAGGATAAGGTGGATTTGATTTACACTATAGCTACACTGTCCACGCAGTCAGCTAAGCAGGCTACCAAGGGAAATAATATTCCGGTTATATTCTCATCCGTAACGGATCCTGTGTATTCTGAAATAGTTGAAAGCCATGACAAAATAGAAAATGTAACGGGCGTTACAGACAAGGTTGAGGCTTTGGAGATTTTAAAATCGGCTGCTGATTTAAAGGAAGGCGCCAAGGTTGTGGGCATAATTTACAATACTGGCGAATCGAACTCTGAGGTTCAGATTGAAGAGGTGAGGACAGCAGCTGAAAAGCTTGGTATGACTGTTGAAACCGTAGGAATAACAACTGTAAACGACATACCTCAGGCCGTTAACACGCTGGCTAAGAAAATAGATGTTATGTACATCATATCTGATAATACTGTTGCTTCAGCCATCGACCTAGTAGCAAATCTATGTGTTGAGAAGAAGATACTGACATTGTCTACAATTGAAACTCAGGCAGAAAACGGAATACTTATGAGCAACGGATTGAATTATTATGGTCTTGGAAAGCAGGCGGCTGAAATTGCAAAGCAAATACTTGTTGACGGCAAGGATATCAAGACAATTTCAGTTGAGCAGCCTTCAGGGCTTAAGAAAATAGTAAATGTAAAGACAATGGAAGCATTGGGACTTACAAAGGACAACAAAGCATTCGAGGGAGCAGAATTTATAGAATAACCGGAGAATCGGCTGCAATAGTTCTATATTAAAATCATCAGGAGGAATCATGAATACATTAATATTGACATCAGTGGAGCAGGGACTGATATTTGCAGTCCTTGCCATAGGCGTAACCATAACATACAAAATACTTGACTTTGCAGATTTGTCAGTGGAAGGAACATTCCCCATGGGAGCCTTTATATTTGCAAGATTCATAACCTCGGGAGCCGGTCCCGTTATCAGCACAGCGCTGGCATTCTTTATAGGAACGCTGGCAGGACTTCTGACATACACCCTTAACATCAAACTGAAAATTAAGGCATTACTTTCGGGAATACTCACAATGACAATACTGTATTCTGTAAACCTCAGAATGAACGGAAAATCAAACATAGGACTGTTCAGCCATCCGTCAATATTTGACGGAGCGAGCACTCTGATAGTACTGATAATCATCGTAGCAGCCGTGAAGCTCCTGATGGATATGTTCCTTAAAACAGAAATAGGCTATATGCTGGTGGCAACAGGAGACAATGAAACACTGGTGAAATCATTGGGAGAAGATTCGAACAAATACAAGCTCATAGGGCTGATGCTATCAAACGGGCTTGTGGCAATGAGCGGTGCGCTGATGGCACAATACCAGGGGTTTTCAGAAATAACCATGGGGACGGGGATAATAGTAGTATCCCTGGCCTCAATAATAGTGGGAGACACCATACTGAAAGAAAAAAAGCTGAAGAATTCCACAAGAGCAATAATGGGAGCGTTGGTGTACAAATTCATAGGAGCAGTGGCAATAGACCTTGGACTTAAGCCAACAGACTTAAGAGCAGTAAACGCAATAATAGTAATAGCATTTTTAAGCTACAACACATTCGGTCCCCAGCTTAAAAAGCTGAATAAATAAGGAGGCAAAAATGCTGGAAATAAGAGAACTATCAAAAAGCTTTAATATAGGAACAGATAACGAGGTAACAATATTCAGCGACTTCAGTCTGGAAATAAACAGCGGAGAATGCACGGGGATATTAGGAGCAAACGGCTGCGGAAAAAGCACATTGTTCAATATAATAAGCGGAGTAATAAAGCCCGAAAAGGGAGAAATAATATTAGGCGGAGAAAACATAAGCACACTAAAAGAAAACGAGAGAGCTAAATATATAGGAAGAGTGCACCAGAATCCATCCATGGGAGTGTCGCCGTCACTGACCATATTGGAAAACATAAGCCTGTCAGATAAGAAGTGCCAGAAATTCACATTGAGAGGCCTCATAAAAAAGGATAAAACAGAAGAATACAAGGAATTATTAAAAACTCTGGATTTAGGACTTGAAAACAAAATAGATACTGAGGTAAAATATCTGTCAGGGGGGCAGAGGCAGTCATTGTCACTATTGATGGCAACGATGAATAAACCGGAGCTGTTGCTTTTAGATGAGCATACGGCAGCACTGGACCCAAAGACGTCGAGATTGATAATGGAGAAGACACAGGAGCTCATAAAGACCCAGTCCATAACAACCATGATGATATCCCACAATGTGAAGGACACAATAAAATATTCAGACAGAATAGTGATGCTTGACAGAGGAAGAGTGGTGCTTGACGTTAGGAACAGGGACATAACAGAGAAGGAGCTTCTTGGAATATACAATTCAAGAAATTACGATTCCATGGCGAGTTAAAGAATTAAGTTCAATATTGCTTTATTTCTGTTCATATACAATAAAATGATGTATAATTATTTTATAATAAATGATGGAGAATAGCATGAGAAACATAAAAATAATTATACAGTACGACGGATACAGATATAAAGGCTGGCAGAAGCAGACCGAAGATGTAAACACCGTCCAAGGCAGATTAGAGGATATATTGAGCGGCATAACCGGAGAAAGTGTTCAGCTGATTGGATGCGGAAGAACGGATGCAGGAGTACATGCGCTGAATTATACGGCTAATTTTCACACAGGTTCAGATATGAGCACAGAAGATATGGAAAAGCAATTCAAAATGGCTCTTCCTGAGGATATAGCGCTGCTGTCGATGAAGAATGCAAGTGAGAGATTTCATTCAAGGTACAATGCTCTGTCAAAAACATATTTGTACAGAATTAACAACAGTGGAAAAAAGGACGTATTCGGCAGAAAGTATCTCCATAATATTGAAGAAAAATTAAGTATTGAGAAAATAAAGCAATGTGCGGGTATTCTGGTAGGAACCCATGATTTTCAAAGCTTCACGACACTCAAATCAAAGACGAAATCAACAGTGAGAACTATAAATTATATTAATATAGAAGAAAAAGATAACATGCTGGAAATAGAAATTAACGGAGACGGCTTTCTGTGGAATATGGTGAGAATAATCATAGGTACATTGATTGAAGCCGGCAAAGGCGTGTTGGACACCGGAGATGTTGAAAGTATTTTAAAAGCAAGGAAAAGAGCCGAAGCCGGCCCCATGGTTCCGGCAAAGGCATTATTTCTGAAGGATGTTGAATATTAAGATTTATTTAGTATAAAAAACTTCGCAGCCCATAATAGGTCAGCGGGGTTTTTTATTTATGAAAAAAATATAATTGTGTAATTGTATTACGTTTTATTAATAAAATAGTACCATAGAACGAAATTTGTTTGAAATGACCATTGCTTGGATATTATGACATTAAAATTCAATATATTAAAATATGTACACTTTATTGACAAATATAAGATTTTAGTGTAATATCAATGTAAGTGTATCTGCAGTTAATAGATTAGTAATGTCATTCCATAGCATATGTCTTGAGTTCTATTTCTACCGGGTTCACTATTTTTATAAGCAAAAAGAAAACGAATTCACAGGAATAAATTAATCTCAGTTAATAAAATTAGTATACTAATTTTGTTATATATATTAATCTTGGAGGGAAAAATGAAAAAATTAATATCACTTTTATTAGTACTAACAATGATTTTGACCGCATGTTCCGGCGGAACTGCTCCCGGATCGGCGGAAGAGCCAAAGACACCTGAAGGACCTAAAGAGGATGTAACTGAAGGCGGAAAATATGCTGCGGAGCAGGTGTACAAGTATACATATGCTGAAGAAATAACAACTCTCAATTACATGATAAACACAACATGGATAGATATGAGTGTTGCGGCAAACCTGGTGGACACATTGGCTCAATACGATAAATACGGAGTTCTCCAACCAGCTCTGGCAGAGAAATGGGAAGTGACGGATGACGGCCTTGAATGGACATTTCATTTGAAAAAGGGAATTAAATGGGTAGATTTTGAAGGAAATGAAGTTGCTGAAACAACTGCAAATGACTTTGTTGCATCCGCTAAATACATATTGACAAAAGCAAATGAATCAGAATCTGCTAATATTGTTTATTCTGTAATAAAAAATGCAGAAGAATATTTCAATGAAGAGATCACTGACTTTACACAGGTAGGAGTTAAGGCAACAGACGACTATACATTGGTATACACGCTGAAAGAGCCGGTTCCTTATTTTGAATCAATGCTGACTTATGTAAGCTTTTTCCCTGTTTATGAGCCATTCCTGGAAGAAATGGGAGATGTATTCGGAACTGCGAACTCAGCTATATTATATAATGGCGCATATCTGTTAACTGAATTTGAACCTCAGATTAAGAGATTGCTCACAAAGAATGAAGCATACTGGGATAAGGATGCTATATTTGTAAAGGAACTGAACTACAAATACAACAAAGAGGCAAGTTCATTAGGAGGAGAGCTGTTCAGAAGAGGAGAGGTTTCTCACGCTGTTATTCCTACAACAAACCTTGATGAATGGATGACAAACCCTGAGCTGAAAGACAAGATATCTCCTGATAGATTGGGAACATACACATTTTTCTATGCATTCAACTTCAATCCTAAGTTTGATGCGCAATATGAGCCTGAAAACTGGAAGATAGCAGTAAACAACGTCAACTTCAGAAAGTCAATCGTGGCTGCACTTAACAGACGTGCTGCTGTTGCAACAGAGGACCCATACAATCCTGATTACAGGGTACTCAACACTATTACACCTCCGAACTTTACTTCTCAGAACGGTTTGGATTATACAGATATAGGTGATTTAGCGGCACTGAAGGGAAAAGATTTTTACAATGAGGCGGAAGCTAAATCCCTAAAAGAGAAGGCTGTTGAGGAACTTACAAAAGCAGGTGCAAAATTCCCTGTAAAGATATTGATGCCTTACAATACAAACAGTTCATACTGGGCACAGGAAGCGCAGGTTGTTAAGCAAGGATTAGAAACGATTCTGGGTAGCGATTATGTTCAGGTGACGCTTCTTCCGCACGCTCCTACAGGATTCCTTGATGGAACAAGAAGAGCAGGCAATTATTCACTTATGCAGGTAAACTGGGGTCCTGACTACGCAGATCCTCAGACATATACAGATCCGTTCAGACGCGGCGGAAACTATAACTTCCCTGACCAAGCAACAGAATTAAATGCTGATGGAAAAAATATTTATGATGTATATGGTGATATGATTCAGGAAGCAAAAGCAGAGCTGATTGATTTGACAAAACGATATGAGCTGTTTGCAAATGCAGAAGCATACCTAATCAACAATGCCTTTGTTATTCCGCTCAAGGTTAGCGCAGGAGACGGATATGTGGCATCAGTTATACTTCCTTTTGAAAGACCGTATGCACCTTTCGGTATTGCAACAATGACATGGAAGGGTGCCAGACTTCTTTCTGCTCCTATAAGCATGGCAGAATTTGAAAAGGCTCAGCAACAGTGGCAGGCAGAGCGTGACAATGCTTTGAAAGAAGCAGCTAAATAGTTCTTAACAGATGGGGGCTTTAGCCCCCATTTGCATTTGAATCAAAACAGAAAGGAAGAAGTATAATGAAGTATTATGTAACAAGACTTTTTAGATCCTTCTTGACGCTGATGATAGTTATAACAATTGTATTTCTTTTGATGCGTATGATGCCTATTGAAGGATATTTCGGCTCAGGCTTCGATAAGCTGGATGCGGGCCAGATAGAGGCTAAGCTTAAAAATCTTGGTCTTTTAGACCCGCTGCCTGTACAGCTTAAAAACTTTTACATTAATTTGCTAAAAGGAGATTTTGGTAAATCAATCACATATAGACCCAAGGTTGATATTACGAAAATTTTAGGAGATAAATTGATAACATCATTGCGTTTCGGGGTAGCCTCATTAATAGTGTCGCTGATATTAGGTCTAAGTCTCGGTATTTTAATGGCGAGATACAAGGGCAAGTTTTGGGATAAATTAGGAACGTGCTATGTTGTTGGAGCAAATGCAGTACCTGCCGTAATATACTATCTTCTCATACAGGTATTTTTTACGGACATATTCAAGCTTCCTCTGCTATTTGACAAATCAGACCCCAAAAGCTGGATACTGCCGATTCTCTGTCTGTCATTAGTAAACATTGCTTATTACGCTATGTGGATCAGAAGGTACATGGTTGACGAATTGAACAAGGATTACGTAAGGCTGGCAAGAGCTAAAGGCTTAAAAAATAAGAGTATCATGATACGTCACGTAATGCGCAACGCATTTGTTCCCATGGCACAATACCTTCCGGCATCAATTCTGTATACTGTTGCTGGTTCGATTTATGTGGAATCATTATTTTCAATACCGGGAACCGGAGGACTTTTGGTTACAGCAATACAGAGGCAGGATAATACGCTTGTTCAGGCACTGGTTCTCCTGTACTCATCAATAGGAATTCTTGGATTAATGTTGGGAGATATACTGATGGCTGCGTTTGACCCGAGAATAAAATTAAGCAATAAGGGAGGATCAAGATAATGACAAGCAAGAAGATAATAAACAAAATGACAGATAGTATTGATCCATCTTTATTTGAATTTGCAGACTATGATGAATCAAAAAGTGAGTTGACGGGATATTCAAACTATTCGTTCTGGAGATCCACATTCCAGGTTTTCATGAAAAACAAGGCTGCGGTTGCACTTTTAATATTGATAACGGTAGTGGTTTTGTTTATGGTGATACAACCATACATTCCAGGTCAAAAAAGCCCAACGCAAATATATATCAATCCTGAGACTAACTTGCAATATAGGAATGTTCAACCCAACGGTGAATTCTGGTTTGGTACAAATTCCATAGGTCAGGACTTATGGGCACGTGTATGGAGCGGAGCAAGAACATCACTGTTTATAGGTGTTGCCGTAGGATTGTTTGAGGCTGTGGTTGGAATAACCATAGGTGCACTTTGGGGCTATGTAAGAAGGCTTGATGCAATAATAACTGAAATATACAATGTGTGGGATAATATACCTACTACGGTTGTATTGATAATTCTTACCTACATTATGAAGCCAAGCATTTCCACAATTATATTTGCTATGTGCATGACGGGATGGCTTCAGATGGCAAGGTTTGTCCGTAACCTTATAATGATTATAAGGGACAGAGAATATAATTTAGCTTCCAGATGCCTTGGTACTCCCACAAGCAGAATAATCGCAAAGAACCTTCTGCCATACCTTGTATCGGTTATCATGCTCAGAATGGCTCTTGCAATACCTGCCGCCATAGGAAATGAGGTATTCCTTTCATACATCGGTATGGGTCTCCCTCTTGATGTTCCTTCACTTGGAAACCTAGTAAATGAAGGAAGGGCATTGATTATGGATCCTAACCAAAGATACCAGCTGCTATTCCCGGCTGTAGTCATATCAGTTGTAACCATATCCTTCTATGTGATCGGTAACGTATTTGCAGATTCTGCCGATCCGAGAAACCATGTATAGGAGGTAAAAATGGCACAGAGATCGATTGAAGAAATTATGAACAGTGAAGTTATACTATCTGTTGAGGATTTAGTTATTAAATTTAATTTAAGAGGACAGGAGCTGACCGCCATAAGGGGTGCTTCCTTAGACCTTCGCAAGGGAGAAAGTTTAGCCATAGTTGGAGAATCCGGTTCGGGAAAATCCGTTTTTAATAAATCATTTATGGGACTTCTCGATGGCAATGGCAGAATTGAGTCAGGTTCAATTATATATAAGGGAAATGACCTTGCTAAGTACAAGACCGAGGATGATTGGGTTAAAATCAGAGGAAAAGAAATAGCAATGGTATTTCAGGATCCTATGACATCATTGAATCCTCTGAAGACTGTGGGTAAACAGGTTCAGGAATCCATTGAGCTTCACCAGAATCTTAAGGGTGAGGCAGCTAAAAAGCTGACAATTGAAATATTAAATGATGTTGGTATATCAGACCCAGAAAGAAGATACAAGCAATATCCTCATGAATTTTCCGGCGGCATGAGACAAAGAGTCGTTATAGCCATAGCAGTTGCATGCAATCCCAATATATTAATATGCGATGAACCTACAACGGCACTTGATGTAACGATACAGGCACAAATACTTCAGCTTTTGAAAAATCTTCAGGATAAATACGACCTGACAATTATTTATATTACACACGACCTTGGGGTTGTGGCAAATGTTGCTGACAGAATTGCCGTTATGTATGCGGGAGACATAATCGAATTAGGCTCTGCCGAAGAGGTATTCTTTGATCCGAAGCACCCATACACATGGGCATTGCTGTCTTCGCTTCCACAGCTGGGCATAAAGGGAGAAGACTTATATTCAATAAAAGGGACACCTCCGAATTTGTTCAAGGAAATAAAGGGAGATGCATTTGCCCCAAGAAATCCTCACGCACTTAAAATTGATTTTGTGGAGCGTCCTCCGTATTTTGAGGTAAGCCCTACACATAAAGCCCGTACATGGCTTTTGGACCCGAGAGCTCCAAAGGTGGAACCACCTCTGTTAATCAAAAAGATGCAGGAAATGGAATTGAAGAGAGGTGATGACATTGAATAACAAGGAGACGCTGTTAGAGGTTAAGAACTTAAGAGTAGAATTCGGCAATAAAAACAAAAATTTTGTGGCAGTTAACGATGTAAGCTTTGATATTTACAAGGGTGAAACATTTGGCCTGGTTGGGGAATCTGGCTCAGGAAAAACAACCATAGGAAGAGCAATCATAAGGATAAATCCTGCCGCATCCGGTGAAATAATTTACAAGGGTCAGAAAATAAGCGGAAAAATAAGCAGGGACCAGGACAAAGAGCTCACTAGAAAAATACAGATGATATTCCAGGACCCAATGGCATCGCTGAATGAAAGAGCAAAGGTTGATTATATTGTATCTGAAGGTCTGTATAACCTAAAAAATTACGGCACAGAAGAAAACCGAAAGAAAATGGTCGAGCAGGCATTGCTGGATGTTGGATTGCTTCCTGAATTCGCAAGCCGTTTCCCTCATGAATTTTCGGGAGGGCAGAGACAGCGTATAGGAATAGCCAGAGCGCTTATTATGGAGCCGGAGCTTGTTATAGCTGACGAACCAATATCGGCTCTTGATGTATCTATACGTGCGCAGGTTATAAATCTTCTGGCTGCACTTCAAAAGAAGAAGGGCCTCACGTATCTGTTTGTCGCCCACGACCTGTCAGTGGTAAGGTTCATTTCAGATAGAATTGCAGTTATTCACAAGGGTAAGATAGTGGAGCTGGCTGAGACTGAGATATTGTTTGCAAATCCTATGCACCCATATACGAAATCACTGCTGTCAGCCATACCTACTCCGAATCCAAGAGTGGAGAGAAATAAAAAAATAGAAGTATATGACCCCGGTAAGTATCACTATGATTATGATAAGAATCCACCTGAGTGGGTGGAAGCTGAGCCGGGACATTTCGTACTAGCAAACGAGAGAGAATTGAAGGAATATAAATCAAAATAAATCAAGTGACGGGAGGATAAATATGGACTGGATTTGTGAGAATGGCGGCCTTGAGGCCAATCAATTAAATAACCTAACGGTTAAAGGTGAATTTGCTGAGCTTTCAGAAAATAACGGAGAAGGATTTTTGGAGACTCCCGTTGTTGAAACCGAGAAATTCAAGGAAATAACTCCTTCATGGAATTCAAGGACTGATAAGGACAGCTCAGTAGAGTTTTTTATAAGGTTGAGAGTTGAAGACAATTGGACACCATATGTAAGCTATGGTCTATGGTCTACAGACGGCAACAACATAGGTGTTAAAAACTATTACAAGGATGAAATTATCAGGGCAACGGATGACAGGATTTTTGTTCTTGATGGTAAATTTGGAGATGCGGTGCAGATTAAGGTTGTTATGAGAGGAAAGAACCCTAAGCTGAAGTTGATAGCATTTTCAACTGATGCTGGGGAGGATGAGCCTGTGGAAGGAGACTATCTTAGGACACTTGCCAATGTTCCTTTGATTTCCCAGCTGGCAAGCGGACACAAGGATGCGCATGTAATATGCAGCCCAACATCTCTGACAATGGCATTGAAGTATCACGGCAAAAATGTGGAGCTGGATCAGGTTACAAGAGGGACATTTGACACAGGTAACGAAGCATATGGCAACTGGCCCCAAAATGCTGCATTTGCGGGTGAAATGGGAATGAGGGCATATACGAAGAAATGTAAATCCATAAATCCTGTAAAAAATTTCATTGCAAACGGAATACCTGTGGTTGCTTCGGTGTGTATGAATAGCAAGGAAGATCTGGACGGGGCGATTTCCTCATTCTCCGGCGGACATTTAATGGTTGTTGTGGGGTTTGATGTTATTGACGATATTGAATATGTGGTTGTGAACGACCCAGCCGCAAATTCAAATACAGAGGTTCGCAAGTATTACAGGCTTGACCAGTGGGTTAAGGTATGGCGCCACTATATATATGCTGTTACTCCATAGCATGAAACTTTGAGTAATGAAGGCTTTGCAACTTAGCTTAAATGTTGTATAATAGTTTCATATTTTAGGACGGAGAAGTACATGAAGAAGCTATTAAAAGCTGTAAAGCGCTTATTTTCAATACTTATTTTAATTATAATTATCGGTCTTTCCGTATTTATAGCTATAGATCGATATGTTGTTATATCAACCTCAGGCAGGATTGTTTCTATGGAAGAGGCCCTGGATGCTCAGACTGACTGCATACTGGTGCTGGGTGCGGGAGTCAGAAGCGACGGGTCACCGAGCCCCATGCTTAGGGATAGAATAATAACCGGCGTTGAACTGTATAATTCAGGAGCTTCGGACAGGATTCTCATGAGCGGTGACCATACTACGAAATGGTATGATGAGGTCAACATAATGAAAAGATGCGCCGTCGAAATGGGGGTTCCATCAGAAGACATATTTATGGACCATGCGGGAATATCCACCTATGATAGTGTCTATCGGGCAAAGGAAATATTTGCTGTTGAAAAGGTGGTCATTGTGACACAAAAATATCATCTTCACAGAGCGCTGTATATTGCCAAGAGGCTTGGAGTTGAAGCAGTTGGTGTCTCAGCTGATGGCCAAAACTATGCCGGGCAGGAAATAAGAGATCTCAGAGAAATGGCAGCAAGAGTGAAGGATTTCTTCAAGGTGATGCTGAAGCCGCCTTCGCAGATAGGAGGGGAACTAATTCCTGTCAGTGGAAACGGCGATGATACTAATGACAGATAAATGTAAAAATA
>DNNV01000256.1:16804-20438 GCA_003497505.1 Clostridiales bacterium
AGGATTTGAAAAAGTCCTTTGTCTTGAAAGGCTTTTTTATTGATGGAAACAGGCGCAAGTGCGCGAGAATAGCAATTAATTCCCTGCATGACCAATAATAATTCGCAGTTCATGCTATATAGATGTAGAATGACAAATATTCAGGACGGTAATTGTAACAAAGCTTGTATTATTGCATACTATGATTATGGTCGTACACAATGCTCATACTATGGGGTGTACATCAATATAAGGGAAGTTTTTATTAAATACAGATGAAAAATTATGCAAAAAGTGACTTACGTAATCTGCGACATTTTATGCTTTATCTTTTCCGAACCTTGAAAAACTAAATTCAGGCAAAGATTTTTCGTTGAAATATGCGTGTTTATGCTTGGAGATTTCGGTTAAAAAATTTCGGATTTTTATGCACTTTTAAAGAGTTAATATTCGTTATATACCTGCATTTGCGTAAAAAAAGAACCCTGCAAGACTAAATGATTTTTTCAAATCCCAAAATCTTGAGCGTTCTTTTCTTTCTTAGTTCAAGTAGCTAAAATCAGTTAGTCTAAAAGTGTTCCGTCTGTTGCAACAACCTTGAATCCCCAAGGTACAAGCTTTCCGGAGGACATTATTGCGTTTTTAACAGCGTTTACAATTCCCGAGCAGCACGGAACTTCCATTCTCAGCACGGTGATACTTTTTACATCGTTGTTTTCCAATATGGCTGCAAGTTTTTCGGAATAATCCACGTCATCCAGCTTCGGACAACCGATTATGGTTACCTTGCCCTTCATGAAATCCTGATGTATGTTCGCATAGGCATATGCTGTGCAATCTGCCGCAACTAATATATCGGCGCCGTCGAAATAAGGAGCCATAGGAGAAACAAGCTTTATCTGAACAGGCCACTGCCTGAGCTGGCTGCTGATTTGAACATCTTCTTCATTTTTCTGAACGCTTTTAACGCTTAAGGGAGCCTTGTGATTTATAAGCTTTGCATGGTGTCCAGGACACCCGCACGGCATTTCTTCCTTATCTTTCTTATCTTCCTTCTGTTTTCTTTCCTGCATTCTTTTTTCAACCAATTCCTTGTCAAATTCTTCGGCTTCTCTTTCTATGATTTCTATTGCATCAACAGGGCACTGAGGCAGACAATCACCAAGGCCGTCACAGTATATGTCTGAAAGAAGCACTGCTTTTCCGTTCACAAGCTCCAGTGCGCCTTCATGACATGCGTTTACACATAATCCGCATCCGTTGCATTTTTCTTCATGTATTTTAACGATTTTTCTTTTCATATTTACCTCACAATTATCTTTACTTAATGATTGCATTATATTAAAATTGAAGAATAAAGTATGTAACATTTGTTACTAATAGTTATATAACATAATGAAAGAAAAGTAAAGAAGGAATAACCCATGGATGAAATAATAAAGGTGATAAAAAGCAATCAGTTGTTTGAAGGTATAAACGAGAAGGAAATAGCGCATATACTTAAATGCAGCAAGGCAGAGGTTGTTGAGTACAAGGATAATCAGATGTTATTTCAAAAGGACGATACAATTAAAAAGCTGGGAATAGTGGTAGAAGGCAGCTTCAACCTCGTATCACAGAAATACAACGGTGCAAGAGTAATAGTGACATCTTTGGAAATAAACGACTTGTTCGGAGAGGCCCTTGCCTTTTCTTCATCAAAGGAAACTCCCTATGACTTAATCAGTCAGGGAAGCAGCAAGGCCCTTATATTACCTTACAGCATATTTTTCACTATGTGCATGGAGGCATGCAATTATCACAATATATTAATCAGAAACATGCTGACAATTCTTTCTGACAAAATTGTTATGCTGAATAAAAAAATGCATATTTTAAATGCAGAAACATTGAAAGGACGCATTGCGGTATATCTTCTGGAGCTGCATAAAAGAACAAATTCTCTGATATTTGACATGCCCATGAAAAGGCAGGAACTGGCGGATTTTTTAAATGTCAAGAGACCGTCGCTATCCAGGGAGCTTTCTTTCATGCAGCAGGAGAGCATAATAGATGTGTATCGTTCAACGATAAAGATAGTTGATTTGGACAGGTTGAAGGAACTTGCGGACTAAAGAGGATTATGATAGAATAATATAAAAAAGGAGGTTGCCATGATCAGAAAATTAAATGCAGAAGATACAACTGCAGTGTTGGAGTTTCTCTCAGAGGATGCTGCGTTCAATTTGTTTATAATAGGAGATATTCTAAATACGGGATTTGAGGAGCCGTATATGGACTTGTGGGGTGACTTCAGCGATCAGGGCATACTTCATGCGGTGCTTCTGAGATATTATGACAATTTTATTCCGTATTTCAAGGATAGCTATAAGGGAAAGTTAGAAACATTCAAGGAAATTATTTCATCGCATAAAGATAAAAAACTTATTTCAGGAAAGTATGACGTTGCGGAAAAATTTATTGACGCACTTAATAATAAAGTTGTAAGCAAGAAGTTCTTTTGTGAGCTCAGGGATAAATCAAAGCTTATGAAGGACGACGGCAGATATGCAATCAACATTGCATCTGTGGAGGATGTGGACAGGCTGGCTGATTTCATAGACTCAATTGAGGAGTTCAGATCAACTGGTGAAAACAGAGAAATGCTAAGAAACAGTATAGAAACTAAAACAGGTCGCTTCTACTATATTGTAAATGAAGAAGGAAGAATTGTAGCCACAGCGGGTACATCAGCTGAAAACCGGTATGCCGCAATGGTTATAAGTGTTGCGACACATAAGGATTACAGGAGACAAGGCATGGCAGTGAACTGCATTTCAAAACTTTGTACGGATGTGCTTAAGAACTGCGGCAGCATATGCCTGTTTTATGATAATCCCGAAGCCGGTAAAATATATCACGGAATCGGTTTTGAAACAATTGGCAGCTGGATGATTGCTGCGGAAGAATAACATGGGTAAGGGGAGAGACCATGAAAGTCAGCTTTATACATACATCAGACATACACATAGGAAAAAGATTTAAGATTAAGAGCTTCAGCCTAAAGGAAAGAGAAAAGAGAAGGCAGGAAATACAGGATACATTTGATGAAATAATCAGGGCGGCAAGGGATGAGAAAACACGATTTCTGTTTATAGCAGGAGACTTGACAGAAGGAGAATATATAAACTTCAAAATTCTTAAAGGCCTGTCTGCAAAATTCAAATCAATTCCAGGCACAAAGATTATAATTGCATGCGGAAAGAATGATTCATACAATATAAGCAGCTTGTATGAATATATAGACTGGCCCGAAAATGTGCACCTAATTAAGAATACTCAAAGCGTGGAAAAAATTTATTTTCATGAAGAAAATGTATGTGTTTATTCCATGAGCTGCAATAGCAATGAACAAAGGCTCCTGTCCCAGGCAATGTATGATATTTCTGTGGATGACGGGAGGATTAACGTTCTTTTGCTGCATTGTGATGTAGATGAAGAGTCTGAGCTGTCAGCAATAATTGATGCCGTAAAAAATAAATTTGACTACTGTGCCCTAGGTGGCAGACACAACCTTTTAGCAGTGCAGGACAGCATTATATACTGCGGAAGCCCCGAGCCCAATTCCTTCGATGTAGAAGGCGAGCACGGCATAGTTAAAGGCAATCTTGAAAAG
>DNNV01000140.1 GCA_003497505.1 Clostridiales bacterium
AAATAATGATAAAAAGTTCCGACAGTTATGCCCACCTCTGCGCATATATCTCTTACCGTCATACTGTCGAATCCAATCTCTTCAACCATTTTATCAACAGCGGCTCTTATCGCCTCTAGTGTAGCATTATCATGCTCTCTTACTACTATTTGTCTTTTCATTTTATTCCTCATTATTATTATTAAATACCAAGCAAAAATATAGCAATATCCTCTTAGTCTATATTGTAATAAATAATTCGCAAAAAATCTACAATATATTTTTTTCAGCCAGCAATTCGCTTATCTTTTCAATGCACATGGGCCTGCCTATAAAATATCCCTGCCCGCATTCACATCCTACTCCTGTGAGATAATTCAACTGCTCTGAGGTTTCTATACCTTCGGCAATAACTCTGAATCCCAAATCATGCGCAAGCGATACAACAAATTTGACAATAGAGGAATCTTTTTCACCTATATAGCTTTCGTCAAGCTTTACTATATCTATAGGCAATTTCTTTAAATACGTAATGGATGAATATCCTGTCCCAAAATCATCCAATGCAATTTTAATCCCTTTACTTTTCAAAGTATTAAGTCTTTCAATTACTGCATCCAAGTCCGAAATTGCGGCTGTTTCCGTAATTTCAATTACTATTTTTTGATAATCAATATCGAAATCAGAGAATAACAGTTCAATGCTCCTGAAATTCAGGTTGCTTATTATAGACTTGCTCGACAGATTTATTGACAGTTCAATGTCATTCAGTCCTTCCTTCTCCCATATTTCCTTTTGTGTTAAAGCCTTTTCGACAATTCGTCTTTCAAGGTCATATATCTGTCCTGTTATTTCCGCAACGGGTATAAACTCAGCCGGAGAAATAAATCCTTCTTCGGGATGATTCCACCTGACGAGAGCTTCCATTCCAATTATTCTTCCTGTCTCGAGCTCAATTTGAGGCTGATAATAAAGCTCAAACTCCTTATTATCCAGACCTTTTTGCAACTTATTTGCCATATGCATATGCCGTATTGCTTCGTTCTGTATACCTTCTTCATAAAAGAAAATCTTATTTTTCCCTTCTTTTTTAGCAGCATACATAGCAATGTCAGAGTGCTTGAACAGCGTGTCAAAATCATATCCATCATCAGGAAATACAGCGACACCCACGCTCATTGATATGAAAAATTCTCTGCCTCCTGAGTTCCATGTGTTTCCTATGTTATTTTTCATCCTCTCAAGTATGTTGAGTAATTCTTCCCTTGTTTTATAGTCTTTGAACAAAATAGCAAATTCATCTCCGCCGAGACGAGCCACCATATTCGGCGACTGCAGTTCTATAGACATTTTTTTGCCTAAAAACTTCAAAAAATCGTCTCCTACATAATGCCCCATGGTATCATTGATATATTTAAAATTATCAATATCGAAGAACGCAATGGCAAACTTTACCCTCGAACTTCTCGCAAGATTCTTTATCTTATTTACAAACATGGTTCTGTTAGGAAGTCCTGTCAGCGTATCGTAATATGCCAGGTGCTTTAATTCCTTCATGGCCTTCAGTGATTCCCATGTTGCATTGTGTATTCTTGTGTTCATTCTGCTTATAAGTATGTACAAAAGCATCATGGTTATAAGAACATACATCCATCCTTTATACGTCTGTAAATGTCTGTATACATGAAAATCAGCAGACAACATCTCAAGCATTCTGTCTGACAATAGAATCCAAAGTACACCAAATATCCCGTATTTGACTACAATATTTACGGCTTCATTAGTTTTTATACAATTGACAATTTTGTGTATCCAAGAAAAATCTTTAATATATTTGTTATTTTTCAAAAATTTACCCCATTATATAAATATTAATTTTTTAAACTTAGTCCTATTCTATACAATTTAGCATTTTTTGTAAATAGCTAAATATTTTATATTTTCAAATTTTTATTGTTAAGTTTTAATTGTATTTATTATAGAAATATTGTAAAATATCCTCGTATAATATACAAACTGACGCGAAGGGAGTGTTGTTTTATGATTTACGCTACTATTAAAAACATTGCAGCAACAGCGGAGGTATATAGTCTATAGTAATATTCCTCCGAAAATAATTCAGGAGGCTAAATTGATTAAAATTAATATGACAAACTACGGACTCAGTGAAAGATTTCTGAGTGAGTCCAAACTTTATGAAAATTTAACAGTTGGAAGAATCATTTCTCAAGATAAAGACCTGTACAAAACTATTACCGAAAACGGTGAAAAAAGAGCACAGGTGTCAGGTAAATTCAGATATAATGCATCAAGCTTGTCTGACTATCCATCTACAGGTGATTTCGTAATGCTCAGTGACAATGAAGACGGAAATGCAATTATACACCATGTTCTCACAAGAAAGAGCGCTTTTATCCGAAAGGCCGCAGGAACATCAAATAATGAGCAGGTGGTAGCTGCAAATATTGATACGGTCTTTATATGCATGGCTCTCAACAACGACTTTAACCTGAGAAGACTTGAGCGTTACATGGGAGTAGCATGGGACAGCGGTGCAACACCTGTTGTCATTCTCACAAAGGCAGATTTGAACAGCAGTATTGAGCAAACAATGGCAGAACTGCAGACTGTCGCTTTAAGTACAGATATTATTGTAACATCAAGTATGACCGAAGACGGATACCTTCCGGTAATGGAGTATATACACCCCGGAAAAACCGTAGCTTTCATAGGTTCCTCAGGGGTGGGAAAAACAACCCTTGTTAACAGGCTTATAGGAAGCAGTGTGTATGAGACTAATTCAACAAGAAATGACGACAGAGGGAGACATACAACCACTAAGAGAGAGCTTGTGCTTCTGAATTCCGGAGGCATCGTAATAGATACGCCTGGTATGAGAGAGCTTGGAATAGAAAGCGCTGATTTATCCAAAGCATTTTCCGATATTGATGAGCTGTCATCACTTTGCCGATTCAACGACTGCACCCACACCACCGAACCTGGATGTGCCGTGATAGAGGCAATAGAAAATGGAACTCTTTCAAAAGAACGTTTTTTAAGCTTTTTAAAACTGAAAAAAGAGGCGAAATATGACGGTCTTAACTCAAAACAAATAGAAACAAAAAAAATAAATGAAATGTTCAAAGATCACGGCGGTATGAAGAATGCTCGTAAATATATGAAAACAAAAAAATGATGTAATTAAAAATGCGTTGAAGATTGCCATGAGACTTCAACGCATTTTATTAAATTTCATTGCTTAGCATATTTTCTGCAAGCGCAGGCAATTCGCTTAAACTATTGATATAGATAACTTCTTCATTAATATTGCCAAACCCATATTTAGCATGTATGAACGGGATGCCAGCTGAATTTGCGGCATTGCAGTCTCCTTGAGTATCCCCAACATAAACTGCCCTGTCCAATTTATTTCTTTCTATTATAAGCTTAATATTTTCGCCCTTAGGCAAATTTGTTCTTCCGTGGTTTTCAAAATCACTGAAATAACTTCCCATTTTGTGATGGCTTAGAAATGACTCTATATAGCGCTCCTGACAATTACTGACTATATATAGGCCGTAATTTTTTGCCAGCTTTGCAAGTGTCTCTTCCAGTCCCGGATACAGCCTGCCACCGCTCTGCTCCAGATAAAACACTTCTGTTCTGCAGCATTCTTTAATAAGGTCAATTGCATTATGAGGTGTAACATCAGTTGATATAACCTCTGCAATTTCTTCAATTGTTTTGCCCATCAGGCCTTCAAGAATTTCCTCAGTAATGGTATAACCAATTCCATGTTCTCTGAGAACAAGGTTCCATGACCTGACAACCTGCTCTGTAGGATTCCACAGTGTTCCGTCCAAATCAAATATAATACCTGTTTTCATGTAATTCTCCTGACATTATTCATATAATACTAATTATATTACTTAACCACACCTATGTCAATTTGCTGTCATTTGAACTCTGTCATATTTTTTCTGTATCTTGCGGGAACAAATTTAAACTGAAGGTCGGTATTTATCCTTTCCTTGATGGCCAGATCCGTAAAATACTGCTTCCATAATTCATGTACTGTTTTTTCCTGAATGGAGTACTCCATGTTTTCGATGCGGATATTCTCTTTAATTTCCCATGAATTGTCCGCGTACACTGCTGCTTTCATTCTTTTTTCATCATAAATAATGAACTTTTCGTACTTGTATCTGTCGGCAAAATGCTCAATGAGCAAAATGAGAATATCATTATCGGGCGATAATTTTGAGTATAAAACCCCTCCTATATCAGAAAACCTAAGAATACCAAGAAAACCATGAACTTCCTTTTTCACCTTCAACACCGCCGTATTCAGCGGCAGAACCTTGTCATGTGTATAAAAATTCATAGTGTTTTTCCCATATTTAAAGGCAAATATTAAAAATTCCAGTATGATGTTTTCCTTATTGGAGGCATTGGATAAATAGCAATAGTACACATCCTCATATGCTTCAGCCGATACCTTGCAATTGATGGCCTCTGCCACAGTTCCTGCCATATGGGCATCCGTTTCAACAATGGCGAAGCAATTTAAAATTGACTGCTGGTAGCTTCTTACATCGTAAATACCGTCCGCATGCTCTTTTTTATAATGATGGTGAATGCATGTGAGCAATCCCTCAAATGTGCCGTCATATAAATAATCCATAGTTACCTCTAAAGCAGCTCAAACATAGAAAGCTGTTGTTGTACTTCTTTCTGTCGCAGTTCTTCCTTTATTACTTCAGGTTCAAACTTTACGTTTCCGTAATATTTGCCTTTAACCGTGATAAAATATCTTGCCCTTTTTAATACAGTCCTCATTTTTTTCAGTGAGTCATAAGAAAGCTCTGCATTTTTTCTTTCTCTGACAATTCTTTGGGCGCTTGTAACACCCAATCCCGGTATTCTGAGCAGCTCTTTATAGGATGCCTTGTTTATTTCAATTGGAAATCTATGAATGTTTCTCAACGCATACATCATTTTGGGGTCAAATTCTAAATTCAGGTTTTGCTCAATTTCCGTAAAAAGCTCCTCTGAATGAAAATAATAAAAACGCATGAGCCAATCAGCCTGATAAAGCCTGTGCTCTCTTAAAAGCGGAGGCATGGTGCTTACAGCAGGAAGATTGGGAGATGAAATAACAGGAATGTATGCCGAAAAAAACACACGCTTCATATTGAATCTGTCGTATAAATTTTGAGAAAGGCTCAAAATTGTTTTATCATTGTCCGGCGTTGCCCCTATTATCATTTGCGTTGATTGTCCGCCTGGAACAAAGCGGGGAGTGTTTTTAAATGATCTCTTATCTTCTATGGTTCTTGTAATTTCATTGTTTATCAATGACATGGGATTTATAATGTTTTCTATTTTTTTCTGGGGAGCCAGCATCTTTAGGCTTTCTCTTGTGGGAAGCTCTATATTTACGCTCATACGGTCTGCAAGCATGCCGGTTTTCTGCACGAGCATGGGATTCGCCCCTGGAATAACCTTTACATGAACATATCCCCAGAAATTGTACTTATACCTGAGCAGTTCAAGAACTCTATATATATTCTCCATTGTATAGTCCGGGCTTTTTTCCACGGCAGAACTCAAAAAAAGTCCCTCAATATAATTTCTCCTGTAAAACTGAATTGTCAGCTCCGCTACCTCATCAGGTGTGAAAGATGCCCTCTTAACATTGTTCGTAACCCTGTTGAGGCAGTAATTGCAATCATATATACAATCATTGGTCAACAGTATCTTGAGAAGAGATATGCATCTTCCGTCTGCGGACCATGCATGACATATTCCTGCAGCTGAAGCATTGCCTATGCCTCCCACCGTATTGTTTTTTCTTTCGACACCACTGGAAACACATGATACATCATACTTTGCAGCATCAGATAAAATTTTTAGCTTTTCAAATATATTATCGTCCATAATCTCACCGTTGAAAATTTATTATACTAATCCGCTTAAACAAGTTCCCTTGAAGCTGATTAGTATATAATGCTTTCCTATATTGCGGGCAAATATTTATCCGCATTTTAAATTAAAAGCAGTATTAATTAAATTTTATCACAAAAGATTAACGCTGTC
>DNNV01000321.1:0-3741 GCA_003497505.1 Clostridiales bacterium
TTTGTGGGCCTTGCCATGCCTCTCCTGGCTGCAATGATGCCGGAGGGATGGGATGCTGAAATAATTCTTGAAATATTGGAGGACATACCCTTGGATACAGATGCCGATGTAATCGGCATAAGCTCAATGGGCCATGGCGTAATACGCTCCCTGGATATTGCAAAGGAATTCAAAAAAAGAGGAAAAACCGTAATTCTCGGAGGCTACATGGTCAGTATAATGGCCGAAGAGGCTGCCAAGTACTGTGACGCCGTGGTAGTTGGAGATGCGGAGCTGGTATGGAAGGAGCTTTTAGAGGATTATGAAAATAACTCTCTGAAAAAAATTTATGAAAAAAATCTTCGTGAAGGTGTTTTATCCACACCTCCGCCCCGTTTTGACCTTATTGTCAACAAGAAAATTGGAGATTTCCTTCCGGTTCAGGCAGGAAGAGGCTGCCCCAACACCTGTAGCTTCTGCTCCGTTGCATGCCTGTACAAGGGACATTATATAAAAAAGCCTCTTGAGGAGGTTGTAAGAGATATCCGTCAGGTTAAGGATCTGGGCTATAAAAAATTTCTTTTGCTGGATGACAATATTTTTTCTGACAGAGATTACTTACACAGGCTTCTTAAGGAAATTAAGGAGCTTGATATGGAATGGATGAGCCAGTGCGATATAAGAATCGGCAGGGAAAGCAAACTGCTGAAGGAGCTAAGCGAAAGCGGCTGCACCACCCTCAGCTTCGGCCTTGAAAGTATTTCCCGGGAAAGCCTCATAGGAATGAACAAGGGATGGGCAAATCCGGATGAATATCACCAGCTCATCGGAAACATACAGGCCCACGGAATTGACGTTTCAACTGAAATGGTAGTCGGTGGTGACGGCGATACCCTTGAATCAATCAAATCAACGAAACTATTTATTGAGGAAAATAAAGTATCCGTTCCCCGGTTCTATATACTTACTCCCATACCGGGAACAAAATTTTTCAAGGATATGGAGGCACAGGGAAGGCTGATTAATGACAATATTTATTCCTTTGATGGAACGGAGGCTGTACACACTCCCCTGAGGATGACGCCGGAGGAGCTGACGAAGGCATACTGGTGCCTGTACGAGTCGTTGTTCACCTATAAATCAATTGTCAAAAGAAATATTCTTCGGAGGGAATTTCTTAAAAAGCCGGGGAAATACTTATTTTACTGTATTGTCAACCTGTTCTACAGATATCAGATAAAGCAGAGAATTACACCAAATATATTTTAGCGAGGTGCATATGAAAATACTTTTGGTTCGCCCGCCACGGATAAAACAGGCCATTACGCTGAGTGACTTCATGTTTTCAGAGCCTCTTGGCCTTGAAATGGTATACGGCGTTTTAAAAGACGCCCATACAGTTGAAATTTTTGATATGATGGTTGAATCCACCGGAATTTCGGAAAAAATCGCTGACTTCCGCCCCCAGGCAGTTGGTATCACAAGCCTATGCATAGATGTGAACAGGGTTTTGTCTCTCTGTGCAGAGATAAAGAAAACAGACCCATCCATTGCCACCGTTGTGGGAGGAACTCAGTCCTATCTGAACCCGGAGGGATTTTACAACGAAAATGTAGACCATATCTTCGAATATACCAATTATGAAAATCTTACAAGATTTTATGAATCAATGCCTCTGGGAGAAACAGAACCTATTGACGGAATACGCTCAAGGGTATATGATTATAAATCAACAGATATAAAAGGAAGAAATCAGTACATGCTTCCTCACAGAAGCTCCACCGAAAAATACAGAAAGGAATATTCATATTTCGGCTACAGACCTGCGGCAATAGCAGAATTCGGAACAGGCTGCGAAAAGGTATGCGACTTCTGTCTGAGATGGAGAATTGAGGGTGCAAGAGAGAGGCTTATCGACCTTGAGCTGACTAAAAAAGATTTAGCGCAAATCAAGGAACCTACCATAATGTTCATGGACAATGACTTCTTTGCCGACAGAGAAAAAATAGAAGCCTTCACAGGCATCGTAAAAGAACTGAAGCTGAATAAAAATTACATTATGTATGCCTCCGTAAAAGGAATTACTGACTACAGAGAATACTTACCGGAGCTTAAATCTCTCGGCTTAAAGGCCCTGCTGGTTGGCTACGAAACATTCAGCGACGAAGAAATGACGGTCTACCGCAAGAAGTCAAACACCTCTGACAACTTCGAGGCTGCGGAAATACTGCGTGATCTGAATATTGATGTGTGGGCATCCTTCATGGCCCATCCTGACTGGAGCATGAAGGATTTCAAGCTGTTCAGAAAATATATCACGGCCCTTAAACCCCAAATTACTTCAATCAGCCCCCTAACCCCTTTCCCCAACCTTCCCATGTATGAGGAATACCGCGAAAGGCTTTTGTACGATGCTGATAACTTTGAAAAATGGAGCTTCGGCCAGGTTATGATAAGGCCCTCACAAATGAGTCTGAGAGATTACTACCTGGAACTTTTGAAGACTAATTTATATGTAAACCTGCTTGTGAACAAAAATACAGAAATGATTAAAAAATATGGTATTGTAAATATACTGAGAATATTGTACGGCTCACTGAAGGCTGTAAAAAAATATATCCTGCTTATGATGGAGAGTTGAAATGAAGAAAAATGATGCTGTGCTGGCAGTGCTGCTGGTAATTGTATGGGGCTTTAATTTCACCGTAATAAAAATTGGTCTTGGAGGCGTACCTTCCATGCTTCTTGTGGCCCTCAGATACGTGTTTACTGTTTTTCCTGCTATCTTTTTTGTTAAAAAACCGGATACGGAATGGAAATATATAGTATTGTACGGTCTCTTCGTTGGCGTGGGGCAGTTTGCATGCCTGTTTTACGCCATAGAAATAGGTATGCCCACGGGAATTTCATCAATAGTCCTTCAGATACAGGCTTTTATATCTCCCGTACTTGCAATGCTATTCCTGAATGAAAAGATGAAAGCAAAGCAGGTGGCAGGTATATTTGTGGCTACAGCAGGCCTTGCTGTGATAGCTTGGGCGAACACCGGAAGCGGAGTGACTTCCATACCCCTTGCCGCAATCTTTCTGAATATTCTCGCTCCGTTTTTCTGGGCAGCATCCAACATAGTAGCGCGCATAGCTTCCGACAAGTCTGCCGCCCAGGGCAAAAAGCTCAATATGTTCAGCATGGTTGTATGGTCCGGATTAATTCCTCCAATACCCATGCTTATTATAGCGATGTTGCTTAATTCACCCCACGAACTTCTCAATATAGTTTTGAACTTAAGCAGCACATCTATTTTTGCAATTATCTACCTTGCATGTGGCGCAACACTGTTCGGATACGGTGTATGGAACGTACTTCTGGGCAAGTATCCAATGGGAAAGGTAGCACCGCTGCCTCTCATGGTTCCTGCTGTTTCTCTGCTGTCTTCAATGCTTGTGCTCAAGGAGCAGCTTTCAGCCATGCAGTGGATAGGTGTGGCCGTTATATTTGCAGGCGTACTCATAACAAATTTGAACCTGAATGAAATTTTTAAACGCATCGTAAAAACACCTACCGAAGAAACTTCCCAATAAGGCACTCACAGGTGCCTTTTTTATTGTCGCATAACAGTCTAACTTTTCCAAAAATAACACAAAAATTATCTTTACTATATTGAAAATAATGATATAATTATCTCAAAACCACACGAACGTTTGTTCGTTAATTGGAGGGAGTATGTCTGATATCATTATGCACATAGATGTAAACTCCGCA
>DNNV01000321.1:3819-8006 GCA_003497505.1 Clostridiales bacterium
TATAGATGTAAACTCCGCATTTTTGAGCTGGACTGCTGCTTACGAAAAGCAAAGAGGAATTGAGCGTGACATAAGACAGGTGCCTTCTGTAATAGGCGGAAACGAAAAAAGCAGGCACGGTATTGTGCTGGCAAAATCCATTCCTGCAAAAAAATTCAACATAAAAACCGGTGAATCACTTTTTGAGGCAAGACAGAAGTGTCCCAGACTGCTGGTGGTTCCCCCTGATTATTATGTTTATGTGAGAGCAAGCAGGACACTGAGAGAATATTTATACACATTTACTCCCGATATAGAGGTATTCAGCATTGACGAATGCTTCATGCGCTTCACGGATATAGACAGGACTTCGGCGCGCAGCCTGGCTGATAAAATCAGGATCGGCGTCCATGACAATTTCGGCTATACGGTAAATGTGGGAATATCTGAAAACAAACTCCTTGCCAAAATGGCAGGAGATTTTGAAAAGCCCGATAAATGCCACACATGCTTCCACGAAGAAATAGCGGAAAAGTTGTGGCCCCTTCCAGTGGAAGATCTTTTCATGGTCGGCCGCCGCACAAAACCAAAGCTTAACAGACTTGGAATCTACACCATAGGCGATTTGGCAAATGCAAATTTAAAGCTTCTGTACAGTTGCCTTAAATCATACGGACGTCTAATACATGCGTATGCCAATGGGCAGGACAGCTCAGTTTTTAAATCAAGGTCCGATGTCAAGAGCATCGGCAATAGCAGCACTCTGAAATTTAACGTGGAAGACACCGAGACAGCCCATGCGGTTATACTTAGTCTTGTGGAAACTACAGCCGGGCGACTGAGAGAAGCAGGCATGATGTGCCGTGTGGTGAGTGTGGGCATGCGTGACAGCAATTTGGAGTACATTTCCCGCCAGAAAAAGCTTCCCTGTTTCACAGACTCCACAAAAGACATATACTCTAATATATGCCAGCTGTTTGACAAGTATTGGGATAAAAGACCCCTGCGTTTGCTGGGAGTATCTGTTTCGGATTTGGAAAGAACTGAATTTCAGCAGCTAAGCATTTTTAAGGATGCGTCATATGAAAATAACGAAAAGCTTGACAAGGTAATTGACAGCATACGAAAAAAATATGGGGACACAGCAATAATAAGAGGCGTGTTTGCAAACTCGGAGCTGAGCCCCTTGCTGGGAGGCTACCCCGAAGATGAATATCCTGCCATGAGCAGCCTGTTGTAAAGGAGTGATAGCATGAAAATTCTTAATCAGCCCATTAAGGTCATGGCTATTTTTGATACCGCCGGCAAAATTGAGCCCGTAAAATTCAGACTTGATGACAAGGTCGTCTTTGTTGAAAAGGTCATTAAAACATACGAGGAAAAAACCGTCGGAAATAAACGGCTTGTTTTCATCTGTCAGCACAACAGCTGTGACATATATGAAATAAAATACGAGCTTGACAGCAAACTGTGGTACCTGTTTAAAAAATAGACAATAATTTCTGCTGTTACTTGTCCAGTGGCTTTCCGCAGCCGGGGCAGTAATTGAAGTTTCCTTCTATATCAATTCCGCAGTGAGGGCATTTTTCATTCAGGCATGCGACACCTTTTTGCAGGAGCACAATATCCTTGTCCTTCAAAAATACATTATGGCCCTCTCCTCTTTCCATCATAATCCCTTTTTCCCTGTTCTTTATAAGATACAGGCTGTTGCAGCATGTTGTTCTTGCATAAAATTTTTTCCCGAATTTGAAAATCGGTATAAAAAACAGACTGAGCACATTGTATTCCATAAATGCTTCATAACGTCCGTACTTGCCGCAGTAGCCGCACATAATAGGCTCATAATAATCCAGTTCTTCTCTTTTAGGATATACTCCTGCAATAAAAAACATATAATCATCCCCTTCAACTGAGTAATGTTCTTAGTAGATAAATTAATTATACTAATAAGACAATGTATCCGCAATATCAAAAAAACGCTGTGTGTTCTCACAGCGCTTGCCTTATACTGCTCCTATTTTAAAAACATGGGCAAATAATTGCCCATAACAGAGGAAAGCAGTATATACTAATCCTCTCTAATGGAACTTTTTAATGAGAATTAGTATTACTTTTTACTTAAGATATTCAGGAATTACCTCATTAGCAGTCATGTGTTCGTAATCCTGTCTTTTAACTATTATTTCAGATTTTCCATCTTTTACGAGCACTGTGGCAGGCAAAGGGTTCTTGTTGTAGTTGCTTGCCATAGTATAATTATATGCACCTGTTGAGAATATTGCAAGAATATCTCCTCTTTCGGGCTCAGCAGTTTTAGCATCCCTGATCAGTACGTCTCCTGATTCACAGCATTTTCCGCATATAGTCACGAGTTCATTCTTTGGCTCATCAGCTTTATTTGCAATGACTCCCTCGTACACTGCCTGGTAGAGTGCAGGTCTTATGTTATCTGTCATTCCCCCGTCAACAGATACGTATTTTCTTATTCCCTTTATATCCTTGATGGTTCCTACGGTATAAAGCGTTATTCCCGCTTCTCCAACAATGCTTCTGCCGGGCTCTATAACTACTTCCGGTCTCGTTATATTTAATTCCCTGGAGAATTCCTCTATTCTTTCCATCATTGGATCAAGGAAGTATGAATATGGCTTTTTATCGTCGGCATCCGTGTATCTGATTCCAAAGCCCCCGCCTATATTTAATTCAGGGGTTACATAGTTGAATCTGTCTTTTGTATCTTTTATAAGCTTCAATGCCGTTTCCAGAGCCTTTAGGTGAGATTCATTGTTGTGAAGCTGAGACCCAACGTGAAAATGGAATCCCATAAAATTTGCATGCTCCGAATTCACAGCCTGCTCAACAGCGGGAAATATCACCTCGTCATCAAGAGGTATTCCGAACTTTGAGTCCTTTTTGCCTGTAACTATATAGTCGTGTGAATCACTTTTTACTCCGGGAGTTATTCTGTAAAGTATGTTTGCCTTTTTTCCCTTTTCACGGCAAATCTCTTCTATAAGCTTCAGCTCATCGAGACCATCCACTATTATCCTGCCTATACCGTAATCTATGGCAAGCGCCAGCTCTTCAACAGACTTGTTATTTCCGTTTAACTCAATTTTTTCTGCTGGAAAACCAGCTTTGATTGCCGTATACAATTCACCGCCGGACACCACGTCCATGCACAGTCCTTCTCTTTCGATAATTTTGCACATAGAGAGAGTAAGGAATGCCTTAGCGGCATAGGCCGCTCTCGTTCTTTCATACTTGCTTAAAAATGTTTCTCTGATTTCCCTGCATCTTTCCACTATAGCAGTCTCGCTCATGACATACAGCGGAGTGCCGTATTCTTCCGCCAACTCAACGGTATTGCAGCCATCAAAATAAAGTGTGTTGGTTTTTATTTCTGTTATCATATTATATCTCCTACTTTTTTAGTATAGCCATAAAGTCCTATGAGAATAGGACTATCGTCACAATTATGTTCTTTATAAATAAGGCAAGCAATTATCATGCCAAGAATGCACTATCAATGAGCGGCGTTGGTTCTGCCTATGAATATGCCCTATTTGTAAGAATTTTATAATTAACGGCATTTAAGTACTTTTTCTTTTTTCCGCAATTGCGGACATATTGCAAAAAAATCATATAATTGGCAAAAAGTATTCCGCAAAAACGGAATTTTTTCTGTTTTTGCGGAATACTTCACTTAAATTTTTTTCATATCTAAAAGTTGGTATTTCACCGTAAATTCTTCTCTTCTTACTTCTCTGTCCTCATACTCACATTCCCCGACCTGATTGTCGTATGGGTCATGTCTTGAATATAGTTTCTTTGGTTCAAATTCATGCTGAAATTCTGAATTTGCAACCATTCTGAATGGATCGAGATTTCCGAAGTAGAAATTCCATTTGTCTGTGTTTCCGCTTGCATATGCCGATCCTCCAAAGGACAAATCCGCAAAAAGCCATCCGTATGGTTCAATATAAAATTGTGCCCAGTCGTGTGGTCCCACATGATAAGGTGTTGCCGCCAGCCCTGACTGCCATTTTGCAGGTATGCCGGCATATCTGCACAGAGTTATGAACAGCAGTGACTGCACTCCGCAGTCGCCCTTCAAATTAAGCGCACAATATTCGGGAATATTTGTAATTGTTGAATATGCTCTCATGTATGAATATTTAATATTCTGAGTTATGTAATCATAT
>DNNV01000324.1:0-3324 GCA_003497505.1 Clostridiales bacterium
AATATAAAACCGGTGCTTCAAATTCAGGGTAATTTAATTGAAGAGTATGGAAAGGTACGGGGGCGAAAAAAAGCAAAAAAAAAGATTGAGGATGCACTCAGGAATGACTGGGAGAGATTATCATCAGAACACGGGGCCGAGAATTTACATTTCTATGTTGCTCACGCAGGAGTGGAAAAGGAAGCATCAGAATGGGCCGGTGAGCTTGAGAAGATGTTCCCGGGATACAAGGTCGGCACTGCAAAGCTGCCAATGAACGTATGCTGTCATGTGGGGCCGGGAACTATAGGGGCAGCTGTATGTTTAAATTGATTATTGGTACCAAGCAATCTTATATAGGATATGGAGTGGTCGCATGTCATCAGGCAAGAATATATTTAATGTTATTTCAGGCATCATGCCGGTTGAACTCAGATATTTTTTTTTACCATTGAACAAAATGCTTCAAGCTGTTATACTTATTAGGTAGATTAAAAGCATTAACGAACGAGGAGCATACAATGAACGAAAACCACAGCAATGTGCAATATTACGAAGATGAAATTGACCTGAAGGAGCTCATACTGGCTCTTTGGAAAAGAAAGACTATGATAATAGCATTTACATTGATAGCTGCCATAATAGCGGGCATGTTCAGCATGTTTGTGCTGTCGCCTGTGTATGAGACAAAGCTTAATATAGTAATCAGCATGCCTGCTGCTTACAATACCAGATACGGAGAGTACAAGCTCCCGATTACCACAAATGAGCAGTACATAAACCTCATTACGAGCAATGATGTGCTGATTAACACAATCAGAGATATGGGATACGACCAGGAAAAAGTGAGCATATCAAGCCTGAGCAAGCGTATATCAGTTGGAAAGTCCGAGGCCAAGGCAAACACCGTGCAGAACAGCTTCATGATTACCGTTTCTGCGGATAATCCCCAGGAATCTCTTAAGCTTGCGCAGAATCTGTTTGCTAACTATATAGAGTTTCTGGATGTTATGACGAAGGACAAGGCAGTGGATTACTACTACGATCATTTCATGATTGAGATTAAGTCGATGAAGAATGACCTTGATATAGAAAAAGAAATTTTGAGAAGAAATGAAGATCTGCTTGCGAAGACACCAAGAATAATCGACGGTGCCAAGTCAAATATTGAGATACAGTCACAGCTTAACGGAAGCAGCAGCTATGTTGTTCCGGTGGATATTGCAAACCCAAACTATATAAAAATTGAAACAGATATAATTCAAAGCGATCAAAAAATACAATTGTATGAGGCCACAATGGCCAAGTATGAGCAATACCTCGAAGAGCTGAATACAGAAAAGCAGGCAATAGACAATTATTATGAAACAGGAAGAACAGAAAGGCTTGCATCAAGCGTAATAGGCGTTGTGGAAACTAATGTGTATCTACCGTCTCCTCCTGTTGCACCTACACAGAAAACAAGCCCAAGCAATGCTCTCAATACTGCAATAGGTGCAGTTATCGGAGGCATGCTGGGAGTTATGGCAGCACTGATAAGAGAATATTGGTTCAAGGAAGAAAAATCTAAATAAAAATGCAACGGAGTTTGGGATGCCAGGCTCCGTTTTTGTATGGCCTGCCGCAACGAGTCCCCAAAGTATTCAATCAGAGGGAGTTTATACTTTGGCAAACGCAGACTGCGTGCTGCATATATATTGACAGTGAAAATGATTTCATTGTATTATTAAATTAGAAAGCTGTGCAGTAAATAATGAGGTGGGATAAGATGGACGAAATCATGAAGCTGGAAATAATAAAAAACTTTAAGAGCAGAAATATAAATGTTGCTTTCTTTGAAACGCTGGAGGATGTAAAGAACAGAATAATTGAAATGGTACCTGCGGATTGTTCGGTAGGCATCGGCAATTCAAAGACCTTGAAAGAACTGGATATCTCAGGAATATTAAGAACAAGAGGAACTAACGTATTTGACAAAACACTGGCTGAAAACCAGGAAGAAACCATTCGAATGAAGAAAAAGTCACTATTAGCAGATTGGTACATAACAGGAACAAACGCGATTTCAAAGGAAGGGCATATTGTGAATATTGACCACAGCGGAAACAGGGTAGCAGCAATGATATACGGACCGGATAATGTAATCGTCGTTGTAGGTAAAAACAAAATCTGTGATACATTAGATGATGCAGTGCAAAGAGTCAGAAATGTTTCAGCTCCCATGAACGCAAGAAGAGCAGGATATAACCCTCCGTGCCTGAAAGCAGGGAAATGTGTGGATTGTAAAACAGACGAAAGAGTTTGCTTCAATCTGGTTATTATAGAAGGTCAGTTTGCCAAGGATAGAATGAAGCTTTTTATTATAAATGAAGAGCTGGGATTTTAATCAATGAGGTTTTGAAAAAGGTCATACATTCAGGGTGCTTTTGGAATAAGCACCCCTGAAATTGCAATTTGCTACTTATATTTCCCGAGAAATATTATTCGTGTTTTGTTCCGTGTTTCTTTAAAATTCAAAATATCATCAGAAAGGACTGAGAGAAAAGGGCAGAATTATATAGCACCGGCTACAGAACAATAACATTGAATAAATGTCAAAGTGCTGGTATAATTTGGTTGGGGCAGTGGTATAATCAACGAATAAACAGGAATTTAACAGAGGAGGTACACAGATGAAAAATTTCAAAAGGTGCTATCATTTATTTTCGCTTTGTGGCTTAAACTGTGGGCTGTGTTCAATGCACCTGGATAATTATTGCCCTGGTTGTGGGGGTGGTGCTGGTAATCAACCATGTGCAATTGCAAGGTGCAGCCAACAGCATGGCGGAATTGAATACTGCTATTTGTGTGAGAAGTATCCTTGTGAAAAATATGACGGTATAGATACGTTTGACTCCTTTATTACTCATCGCAATCAATTAAAGGATTTTGAGAAAGTTAAAAAAATAGGAATAGACTCCTATCAATCGAAACTTGCCGAAAAAATAGAAATTTTAAAATATTTGTTGGCAAACTACAACGATGGGCGGCGAAAGAGTTTTTTCTGCATAGCCGTTAATCTTTTGGAACTGCAAGATGTAATATCCGTAGTGGAACAAATTGCAACGGAAACAGAATCGGATAATATGACGCTAAAAGAAAAAGCTGTACTTGCAGCAAAATTGTTTCAAACTATGGCGGCAGAGCGAAATATTGTGTTAAAACTTAATAAGAAAACTAGCAAGAAGCAGTAGTCAAATTCCAACAGTATAAATTATGAAAGCAATAAGAACGGGGCGCAGCAGCTTTGAATGAACCATTTCATATATAAAATTTTACCAACTTCTCGTATATTTATTGACAAAG
>DNNV01000324.1:3454-8682 GCA_003497505.1 Clostridiales bacterium
ATTGACAAAGGACATATATAGGTAATACAATACATATATAGGTAACATATTACTCATAATGGAGGGTGTTAGTGTACGATTTTGACACGATGGATAAAAGACTGTTAGTATTTGGTTTTCTTTTTCGAGTTGCTAATCGTCTTCAAAGCAAAATGGATTCCCAGATGAAAGACTTAACTGCCAAGCAATGGTTTGTAATTCTTGTATTAGGATTATTTGAACAGCCACCCACGCTAAAACAACTTGCGGCAGCTTGCGATACTTCTCACCAAAATACAAAGCAACTTGTTATGAAGCTGTCCGAAAAGGGATTTGTGACAATCCATAACGACGAGAAAGACGGCAGAGCCATGCGGATAACAGCAAGCGATAAATGCGTGCAGTGGGACAAAGACAATGAACAAATTGCAATGCAGTTTATTGACGATATGTACTCTGGCATAAGCATGGATGAAATTGCCGATTTAAGCCGTTCGTTAATGAAAATATTTGAAAATTTAGATAAAATAAATGGAGGTAGCTAATGTCTAAAAAGATTCTAGTCGCATATAAATCGAAGTACGGCTCAACCCGCAAGTACGCTGAATGGATTGCTTCAGAACTGAATGCAGATTTATTTGAAGCCCAAACTGTTAACACAAAGCTTCTGAGCCAATACGATGTCGTTATATATGGCGGTGGTTTATATGCAGGTGGCATTGCAGGTGTAAAACTGGTTGTTAATAATCCGTGCAAAAACCTTATTGTGTTTACCGTTGGATTGGCTGATCCCAACTCAACAGACTACAGCGCAATCATAAATAAAAATTTTACGCCAGAGCTTCTCGCAAAAACGAAATTTTTCCATCTGCGTGGAGGGATTGACTACAAAAAACTTGGCCCTGTACATAAAGTTATGATGGCTATGATGAAAGGCATGATTCAAAGAAAACCTGAATCTGAGCGAGAAGCAGACGACATAGAATTTCTCAATACTTATAATACAAAAGTGAGTTTCGAGGATAAGCGAACCATAAATTCGGTAGTTGACTATGTGAAGGGTCTATAAAGAAACAACATCGCATATAATGCATGTATCCTGTTTATAGATATCGGCTTTTTTGCGTGGTACGGTACAGAAACAATACAAAAATTGGAAGAAAGCAATAGGTGAATGAAAAAACTAAAATAAGAGCAGAGCAGGTCAAGCGGTCAAACCGCAGTAGTGATATGCTATCTATTGAAGGAGGTGCATATCATGCACGCATGGGAATCCATACAAAAAACATTGGATTTTATTGAAACAAATATCAATGAAGAAATTGATATTGAACAGCTTGCAAAAGAATCAGCATTATCTGTTTTTTATTATCAAAGGTTATTTTCTCGTCTAGTAAAAAAACCGGTCCGGGAATACATTAAGCTGCGCCGATTAGCTTACGCCTGTAAGCCGCTTGCTGATAAACAGCGCCGCATTTTAGACATTGCACTGGATTGCGGCTTTGGAAGCCACGAAACATTTACAAGGGCATTCAAAGAAGCGTATAAAATGACGCCTGAAGAATATCGCGAACAACCGGTGATGCTCAATCAGTTTGATAAGCCGGATTTATTGCTGAACTACACAATGATTGACGAAGGTGTCCCGCTTATCAGTGATGGACTTGTGTTGGAATTTAACCGCAAAACAATCCTGCAGCCAATTTTTTTTATGGGTGTGACGGGTATTATTCCTATTGCTGGTCAAATGCCGCTTGGCGAGGCTACAGGCGTAGATATGCCCGGTGAAGTATGGGAAAAATTCCACCAGGAAAAACAGCTTATTTCTAAGGTAAGGGGAGGACGCGAGCTTGGAGTTGCTTATCTTGGCGATGTACCTGAAGGTTATTTCACTTACTTTGCCGGTGCGGAAATAGCACATGGGACAGAAGATACCCGCTTTGTTAAATGGGAGCTTCCTGCCAGAGAATATATTGTTTGCGGATTTGAGGCAGAAAATTTTGAACAGCTTGTAACAGTGGCTGTCAATAAGGCTGTAAAATATAGCGGAATTTGGCTTGAAAAGCACGGATTGACTATGGAGGCTTATTCTCCTGAAATGTACTACGACAGCTCGCCTGAAGGTACCTACATGGAATTGTGGATGCCAGCATCAGAACAAAAATGATACATTTAGATTGTGATAATACAGGGAAAGTTATAATTGATACGAATCTATACGAAGGCTGCGCAATTTTTTACCGCAGCCTTTATATATAGAACCAAGGTTACATCGTAATGAGTAAGAAAATTTGGCGGCTAATAGTGCAAAACAGTAAATTATAGAAGAAAGAAAAGGTGGATGAGATAGTCTGCTTTTTCATAATATTGACATTTGTTTGATATTTGGTACAATATATTTCCATAGGTAATCATTCGTCATTCGAGCTGTCATTTGAGTACGGCGATTCTCAATTTTTATTTAGCGGGTGGATATGAATACTTGGAAGACCAATCATGTATTAACAAAAGCGTAGAGTTTGATCACTGTACAGGGATATTTTTTCTTTCAGTGAAAATTTTTCTGCAGGAATTTTATATTAGCTTTATAAAATTTGCATTGTCATTTAAATAAGAAGGAGGAAAAATGATAGCCAATGAATCTGTGAACCGGGCGATCGACTATATCTTAAACCATATCACAGAAAATATTTCTGTTGATGCAGTTGCAAGACACTGCAATTTTTCAAAGTATTATTTTTCCAGGATGTTTAAGATGGCAACAGGTAAAAACGTCTATGAATTTATCAAACGAGTAAAAATGGAGCAAAGCGCCTTTCGACTCAAGGTAGAAAAGGGCAGGAGCATCACTGATATTGGGGCAGAGTACGGCTACAGTTCGTCCAATTACAGTTCTACATTCAAACAGCATCACGATATGTCGCCGGCGGAATTTCGTCGCAGTATTGTGGACTCTTCTATGGAGAACCCGGTTTTTCGTGATGCGGACATAAAGCTGGAACCCTTTGCGATGTGCAATGAAAAAATCATGGTAGAAATATTAAATGACTGCCATGTTATTTTTGAGCGGAGGATTGGAAATTACGGAGATCTTTCTGCAGACTGGGGCGCATTGCAAGAAAAATATAAAACATATATCACCGATGAAACCATTTTTCTGGAGCGTACCTATGACGACCCATCTATCACAGACGTCAACGATTGCCTCTATGACATCTGCATGAGCGTTCCTGAAGACTGTAAGCTGCCAAACACCGATATCATCAAGGGTGGCAAGTTTGCAATCTATCATTTCAAGGGAACAGTCCCACAGATTTATGCAGCATACCAAAGTATTTTTAATGTATGGTTGCCGCAAAGCAATTGTGAAATAGATGACCGCTACGGCTTTGAAATTTATAGAAAAATCGACTGCAGCACCATGTATATGGAAATTGATATTTGTATCCCAGTCAAATAGAGCACAAATACAGAAGTATTTTAATTTGCTTTCCGCTATCATACATTGTGTAAACAATAAGTAGATGGAGGAAAGTAAATGAATTTAAACACGATAAAAAATCAAAGTTTTAAAACAATTTTACAATTTTCGATACCGTCAATCATTGCAATGGTGCTCACCTCGCTGATTACCGTTGCCGATGGCTTCTTTATCGGGAATTATGTGGGCAAAGAGGGATTGGCAGCGGTCAATTTGGGGCTGCCAATTGTTTATCTCTATATTGCGGTAGGACTCATGATATCGGTGGGTGGTGTAGCAATAGCAGGAATGCTGCTTGGAAGAGCAGATGCTGAAAAGGCTGAAAATGTTTTCAATCAAACACTATGCACCACATCTGTAGCGGTGGTGCTGCTCAGTGTTCTTGTATGGCGCTGCCTTGATCCGGTGCTCCATATCCTGCAGGCAGATGCACAGGTAGGCGGCTTTTTTAAAGATTACTACGGCATCATGCTGCTGGAGCTTCCGGTTATGGTAATCAACGCATCGTTCGGAATGTTTATCAGAGGTGAAGGCAAGCCGCAATATTTTATGCAGGTGAATATTCTGAATGTAATGCTGAACATCCTGCTGGACTATCTATTTATTAGATGGTTTGGGTGGGGGGTTTTAGGGGTAGCTTTTGCTTCGTTAATCGCCGCACTTGTGACGCTGGTGTTGATTCTGCACTTCTTTTTCAAGAAATCAGAGGTGTATAAATTCCGCAAATTTGTTTTTTCAGGAGAGGTGCTAAGAGACACCTTGCTCAATGGCAGTTCGGAATTTGTAGGCGAAATATCCTTGTGCATTTCTATGTTTGCGTATAATTTTGTGATTCTGAAAAACATCGGTGTAGACGGCATAACTGCGTTTACCATCGTGGGATATATCGCCTATATGTTTAGTATGGTGATTATTGGGTTCGGGCAGGGAGCCAGTCCCCTCATTAGTTTTACCTATGGTGCAAAAGAGTATCAACTGGCGATAAGCATACGCAGAATTACCAATATGATTGTTTTGGCTTCAGGTGCGGCGCTGCTTTTACTTGTATCAGGGGGCGCTGGCTGGTATAGCGGACTCTTTGTAAAAAACGAAGCGGTGGAACATATGGTTCGCTCCGGGGTGGTCATCTATGCGATTTCCTTCTTGTTTTCGGGCATTAATACCATTTCGTCTTTTTACTTCACCTCGATTGGTAAGGCAAAGGAATCGGCTATCATATCCTCTGCTCGTGGGATAGTCATTCTGCTGATTTGTATATTTATTTTGCCCGCATTCTTGGGGATTACCGGCGTGTGGCTCGTAGCGCCAGTGACAGAGGTGCTGACACTGTTTTTAAGCTTATTTTTTATAGATAGAGAAGCAAGCACAAAAGGACGTGCCACAGATTTGAAAGTGTAAGATAATCCGGCGTTAACAAGACTTCCTACAGTCAGTTGCTATTGTAAAAATTTCGAAATATTGACATTTATTCAATATTTGATACAATATATTTGGTGAAGCAATTCCAAGTTTTTTAATAATATAAATTTCAAGGTTGTCTGGTAACTTTGAAATACAGGTTATTTATATTTTGTGGGGTAAAATAAAAATGAAAAGAATATCGATATGTCTAGCGGTAATGATTACCTTTGTTGTGTTATTCTCAGGGTGTTCTCTAACACAAACGAAAAAAGACAATTCTGATTCTGAAATAAGCAAGATAGAATCCATACCTTTTCTTAAGAATCAACTATATGCTGTGGCATATTTAGGTTATGGTGAAGTAAAT
>DNNV01000089.1:0-2116 GCA_003497505.1 Clostridiales bacterium
AAATCAGAAAAGAGGTATTTATAATGAAAAAATATATTTATACTATATGTATTTTTTTGTTGATAACAATTAGCTTTATTAGCTGTAAAAAAAATAATACTGGTAACTTAGATGACATAGATGTGAGCTCGGATTCTAATTTAGAAAATGAAGATAATGATAAAACAGCACAAGACACAGATATTTCTTTAGAAGATGAAAAAAATAATGAAGAAGATAAAGATTTTATAACACTTGAAGAAGCAACACCTGAACAGCGAAGCTTTATTAATATTAATAAAAATATAAACGGCCATACAATTAGCTTTAATTTAGCGGATACACGAATTTCATCTAATTTAGCTTATTTTAATGAGTATTATGATTTTGTAAGAAATTCTACAAAAATATTGTATTGTGAAGGATACGATGATAAATATAAAACTGATCAGATTCAACTGAGCATAAAAAAAGAAAAATACGATAGTTTCCAACAATATGAAACTCCACTTACTGTCAGACAACTTTCACCATATGCAAAGTTCAACGGTTATAACGAAGATTCTCAAATAATAAAAGTTGAGGACTTCAACTTTGGTTATGATATGTGGCAAGTTACTTTCAATGCATTTATAAAAAGAAATGATGACGGTAAAACATTTAATATGATAATTGATCCTGCCTATATGTATGGAATACCTGTTTATCATGATAAAGATAATTTGTGCGAGTTCAATATTAATGGTCTGAATATAAAAGCTGATACACTGGAATTTGAGTGTGAAATTGATATAGATATGACAGGACAAAATACAAAAGTAAATATTGATAGCTTCAATGATATAGGCGCTAATTATATATATGCTACAATAGAAGCCGATAGTTTATTGGTAACGTATAAAATAGACTCAGCTAAGGCGGAGTATTCAAATACGGGAATATTAACAAAATGTACTACTATAAGTAAAGATACAAATGATATTTTAACAAAGTCTATAGACTTAGATTTTGGAGATAAAAGTAAAAATCCAAATATGAAAATAGTATATGATTCATTAATATCTAATTTAGATACTATAATAAATGAAAAAACTGTAGGAATTGTATTGTTGGATTTAGATTTTGATAAGTTTCCTGAACTATTAGTTTCCAGACAATCCAGCTATACTGATTTTTATGGTAGAGTTGAAAATGCTGTTGATGTAGAGATATATAGAATCAAGGATAATGAATTAAAATATATTGATAGTATATATAATTATCATAGAATTGTTGGCAACTTAAGTAATGTAATAGCAATAAAAAAACTAGATGATGGTTCAAAAGCATGGTTTAATATGTCATACAAAAATAGACAGAATAATAAAGTTGAGGATACAGATTATTTATTTACCTTAGAAGATGATAAATTGATATTTACTGAAGCTTTTAGGGCAGAAATTGTTATAGATCCTGATGATTCCGAGAAAACAATTACTAATTATTATTATTTTGGTGAATTAATGGAGTTTGAAATAAGCGCAGTATATCTTGAAGAAAGAGAAGAGACTATACCATATTATACATGGAATGGTATAACATATGCATACGGTGGCTGGGCTTTCTTTGGATATTTAAAGCAAGAATATTGTACAGATATGAGAGAGAATTCTTTTAATCTATATTCTGATTGGATTACAAATTTAGCTGATTATGATGAAGTATCTCAAAAAGAGCTAAACACAAGGATGATACATCATGAGCTCGCTTATTTGGTTGATGCATACTATCTGGGTGAATACAGCCCTAAATCGTATAATTATTATTTTGAGTTTCTGGGCGGTTTTGCAAAACCTGTTATATATCTTTATCCTGAAAAAGAAACGGAAGTCTATGTTAGTTTAGAACTGGATGGTGCCTTAACATGCACATATCCAACATATAAGAATGGCTGGGAAGTAATAGCCAGAACTGATGGAACATTGATTAACAAGGATGATGGCAGAGAATACTCGTACTTATATTGGGAAGGTATAGGAGAAAGTTCTTGGGATATGTCAAAAGGTTTTGTAGTAAAGGGAATAGATACTATACGATTTTTACAGGAAAAATTAGAGTACATGGGACTGGCTCCAAAAGAGTTAAATGAATTTATTGT
>DNNV01000089.1:2317-4524 GCA_003497505.1 Clostridiales bacterium
GTTAAATGAATTTATTGTTTATTGGCTTCCGCATATGCAAAACAACAAATATAATTTAATTACATTCCAGACAGATGTTTATGAAAATAGCGCTAAACTTAATATAAGTCCAAAACCTGATAGTATTTTAAGAATTTTTATGGTATACAAAGCTTTAGACGAGTTTGTAGAAGTGCAAGAGCCTGCATTATCTACATTTGAAAGAAATGGATTTACAGTTATTGAATGGGGCGGAATAGAAATCAAATAAGGCATAAAAAGAAGATAATAATATTGAACGAAATATCTTCCATTGTGCGTTTATGCTGATGGACTAATCTGTATGTGCATGTATTGCCACTCGTTTGGGTGGCTTTTGTTGTATAATATTGTTTTTACCGGGGAACCTTAAAAACGAAAGGAATGATTCCAGTGAACTTCAAGAAAAACCTGAATAGGCACATTCAGCAAAACAAACAAGATACCGAGGTGAAGCTCCACACTAACGCTTTTCTGGCAGAAGAGCAGCTTTTTGCGAGTCTGTCCGCAAATATGGCGGGACTCACAAATGCGGAAGCTGAAACCAGACAGGATGAGTTCGGAAAGAACACAATAACCACAACCAAGAAGAATACGCCGCTTTACAGGCTACAGGAAGCGGTTGTTAACCCGTTTAACATTATCCTGTTGCTGATTGCCTGTATTACGTTTTTTACGGATGTTATATATTCGTCAAAGCCGGATTATCTCACAGTTATTATCATTTTGTCGCTCGTCATCTTATCCAGCTTGGTCGCCTTTGTGCAGAGCCGGAGTTCCGATGCCGCCGCTGAAAAGCTGTCAAAAATGATCTCCAACAAAGCGGATGTCCGGCGAGATGGAGAATGGTGTGGAATCATCATGGATGAGGTAGTTCCCGGAGATATAATCCGCCTTTCTGCAGGGGATATGCTTCCTGCCGATGTGCGGTTTTTAACCACAAAAGATACTTTTATCGCGCAGGCAGCTTTAACCGGAGAATCAAACCCTGTGGAAAAGTTCAGCGAAATACCAGCTAATCTGAATGCTGTGCTGACTGATTTGCAAAATATCGGCTTCATGGGTTCTAACATTATCAGCGGTAGTGCTACTGCTATTGTGCTGGCCACTGGAAATAATACCTATTTTGGCTCAATGGCAAAATCTCTTTCTGGTGATAGAGCGAAAACCAGCTTTGAGCGCGGTGTGGATTCAGTCAGCCATCTGCTGATTCGGATGATGCTTGTTATGATTCCCATTGTATTTTTGATTAACGGATTGATCAAAAAGGATTGGGGTAGCGCATTGATTTTTTCCATTAGCATTGCAGTGGGACTGACACCGGAGATGCTGCCTGTGGTCATGACCTCAGCACTTGCAAAGGGGGCAGTTTCCATGTCAAAGCATAAAGTGATTGTCCGTACACTCGGCGCAATTCAGACCTTCGGGGAGATGGATGTTCTCTGTACAGACAAAACTGGAACGCTGACCGAGGATAAAATCGTACTGGAAAAATATATGGATCTCCATGGCAAGGACGATGCACGTATCTTGCGCCATGCTTATCTAAACAGTGCGTTCCAAACGGGACTTAAGAACCTCATCGACCTCGCCGTTATAAAGAGAGCCAAGCAGAAAGGCCTGCAGACAATGCTTGATGCCTATACACTTGTGGACGAAATCCCGTTTGATTTTTCTCGTCGCCGCATGAGCGTGGTTTTGGCGGACAAAAGTGGAAAGCGTCAGCTCATCACCAAAGGCGCAGTGGAGGAGATTATCTCCATATGCTCATTTGTCGAGATAAATGGGAACATTCTGCCAATGGATGAGAAAAGCCGGCGCATAGCGCTGGCGACCTACGAAAAATACAATGCTGATGGTCTGCGGATGATTGCCGTGGCGCAGAAAAATGAGGTTTCGGACGGTAGTGTTTTCAGCGTGTTAGACGAGTGGGATATGGTACTTATAGGCTTTATAGGTTTTCTTGACCCACCAAAGGAGAGTGCCAAGGCGGCAATTGCCGCGCTGCGTGAGCATGGTGTTCGCACCGTCGTACTCACTGGGGACAGCGAGGGCGTGGCAATAAAGGTTTGCGGCAAGGTGGGTGTGGCTACTTCCCGTGTTCTGACAGGCCGCGATATAGAGAATATGGATGATAACGCTCTTTTGGATGCGGTGAAAGATTGCGATTTGTTTGCCAAGCTGTCGCC
>DNNV01000385.1 GCA_003497505.1 Clostridiales bacterium
GAGGTGGAGCCATGAGGAAATTTAAAAGAGTATTGGTAGCAAATCGCGGGGAAATTGCCATAAGAGTTTTCAGAGCCTGCGAGGAGCTTGGCATAAGAAGTGTTGCAATTTATTCTGAGGAGGACAAGAATTCACTTTTCAGAACAAAGGCAGATGAGGCGTATCAGGTGGGGAAAAATAAAAAGCCTGTAGATGCTTACCTAGGAATTGACGAGATAATCAGTCTTGCAAAGTCCAAGGGAGTGGACGCAATCCACCCCGGATACGGATTTTTATCTGAAAATGTGGAATTTGCCCGCAAATGCGAGGAAGAAGGCATCGTGTTCATAGGCCCTGACCACATTATGATGAGCAGGCTGGGAGATAAAATAACATCGAAAATAGCCGCTAATTCTGTCGGAGTTCCCACTATTCCAGGTATCGAGGAGGCTGTGAAGTCCGAGGAGGACGCCAGAAAATTTGCCGACTTCTGCGGATATCCGGTAATATTGAAGGCTTCGGCAGGCGGAGGCGGCAGGGGAATGCGTATTGCCTGGCGTGAAGAAGACCTGCTGAGAGAATTCAGAAGTGCACAGAGTGAGGCAAAGAAAGCATTTGGTATAGATGATATATTCATAGAAAAATATCTCGATAAGCCGAAGCACATTGAGGTGCAGGTGCTTGGGGACAATTATGGAAACCTTGTTCATTTGTTTGAAAGAGACTGCTCAATTCAGAGAAGGCATCAGAAGGTTGTTGAATTCACGCCTGCATTGAGCATAACAGATGAGCAGAGAGCGGCAATATGCAGCGATGCACTGAAGCTTGCAGGAGCGGTAAAATACAGAAATGCAGGAACATTGGAATTTTTGGTGGACAAGGACGGAAAGCACTACTTCATAGAAATGAACCCGAGAATTCAGGTGGAGCACACCGTTACTGAGATGGTTACGGGAGTTGATATAGTTCAGGCACAGATTCTCATAGCTCAGGGCTACAGACTTGATTCCGATGAAATAAACATAAAATCACAGGCTGACATAAAGCAGAACGGTTATGCGATACAGTGCAGGGTTACAACAGAGGACCCGGCAAACAATTTTGCTCCGGACACAGGAAAAATCGATGTTTACAGGACGGGCTCAGGCTTCGGTATAAGGCTTGACGGAGGAAACGGCTTCACAGGAGCGGTTATAAGCCCATACTACGACAGCCTCCTGGTGAAGGTAATATCCTACGGAAGAACATTCAACGATGCTATAAACAAGAATTCAAGAGCTCTCAAGGAGCTTGAGGTTCACGGAGTAAAAACCAACATAGGTTTCCTGCTGAATGTTCTGAACCATGAGGACTTTAAGAACGGCATATGCGATACAGGCTTTATAGCGGACAATCCATCGCTGCTAAATGTAAGAGGCGGTGAGGACAAGGAGCTTAAGGTATTAAACTATATAGGAAATATTGTTGTGAACGAAACAAAAGGGGTCAAGCCGCAATTTGATGTTCCTAGGGTTCCGGAATTCCAGGGAAGGGAATTAAAAGCAGGCCTCAAGCAGCTCCTTGACAAAAATGGACCTGAGGAGGTTTCAAAATATGTGCTTAATGAAAAAAGGCTGCTGCTCACGGATACAACCATGCGTGATGCTCACCAGTCTCTCATGGCAACAAGAGTGAGAACAGTGGATATGGAAAAAATAGCTCCTGCCATGGCACATATGGCAAGCGACCTTTTCTCCGTTGAAATGTGGGGCGGGGCTACGTTTGACGTGGCATACCGCTTCCTGAAGGAGGACCCATGGGAAAGACTGAGGACTCTGAGAGAAAAAATGCCAAACATACTGTTTCAGATGCTGCTGAGAGGAGCGAATGCCGTAGGGTATAAGAACTATCCCGACAATGTAATCAGGGAATTTGTAAAGTCATCTGCAGCCGCGGGAATCGATGTGTACCGTATATTTGACTCCCTCAACTGGCTGGAGGGAATGGAGGTTGCAATTGACGAGGTACTGAAGCAGAATAAAATAGCCGAGGCCAGCATTTGCTACACCGGGGATATACTTGATGCCACAAGGGATAAATACACTCTGAAATATTATGTGGATTTGGCTAAAAAGCTTGAGAAGAGAGGCGCTCACATACTTGCCATAAAGGATATGTCCGCACTCTTAAAGCCTATGGCGGCAGATAAGCTAATTCGCGCACTTAAGGACGAATTGTCCATACCCGTGCATCTTCATACACACGATACAAGTGGAAACGGCGTGGTAACCATATATGCAGCCGCTAATGCCGGAGTGGATATAATAGATACGGCATTTAACTCAATGGCAGGACTCACAAGCCAGCCGCCCCTGAACTCGGTAATAGCTGCACTGAACAACACAGACAGAGACACAATGCTGGATCTGGACGATATGCAGAAAATATCCGATTACTGGGAGGCAGTAAGACCTGTGTACAATAAATTTGAATCGGGGCTGAAAACAGGAACTGCGGAAATTTACAAGTACGAAATTCCCGGAGGACAGTATTCAAACCTCAAGCCACAGGTGGAAAGCTTCGGTCTGGGACACAGATTCGAAGAGGTAAAGGATATGTTCAAAACCGTAAATGACATGCTTGGAGACATAGTGAAGGTTACACCGTCCTCAAAGGCTGTTGGAGATATGGCAATATTCATGGTGCAGAACGACCTGACATCGGAGAATATTTATGGCAAGGCAAAGGACATGGACTTTCCTGATTCAATCGTATCATACTTCGAGGGTATGATGGGCCAGCCTGAGGGAGGATTCCCCGAAGACCTGCAAAAGCTGGTTCTCAAAGACAAGAAACCAATTACCTGCAGACCCGGAGAGCTGCTGCCGCCTGAGGATTTCCATTCAATCAGACAGATGCTTGCGGAAAAGCGCGGTCTTGAAGGAACAATGGAGGAAGCTCTGAGCTATGCTTTATACCCGAAGGTGTTTGAAGATTATATCAAAGCCCAGAAGGAAGAAGGAAGTTTGAGACTCATGGGAAGCGACATATTCTTCCACGGCTTGGAGGAAGGTGAAACCTGCGAGGTAAAGATTGCCGAAGGACAAAAGCTTGGCATCAAGCTTGTAGAGGTTAAAACCAATGACGACGGAACTAAGGACCTGGTATTTGAGGTGAACGGCAACAGAAGAGTAATAACCGTGAAGGACAAAAATGCCATAAATCTGAAGAGCGCATCAATTGAAAAGGTAATGGCCGACACAGGCAACCAGTATGAAATCGGTGCAAACATACCGGGCAATGTATACAAAATCCTTGTGAAGCAGGGAGATAAGGTTGAAGCGGGCCAGCCTGTGGCCGTACTTGAAGCCATGAAAATGGAAACAAACGTACTTGCCCCTCTGTCCGGAACCGTTGCAAAAATATATGTAAAAGAAGGCCAGCGTGTTGTATCAGGAGAGCTGATAGCCGAGCTGGAATAAAAATAAAGACTAAAGGGAAGATGCTGTATGGTGTCTTCCTTTAACTATACAACAGGATTCTATAATAAAAATCAAATTTTTTGGTAAGTAAGCTTTTGTTTTGCATAAAGCACCTATTCCGTTGAGATAAAAAGCAACAAGAATATTTTGTAAATAATTACCAAACTTCGACTTTTTATTCATATGTCTTGTGGTATCGTAGTATAAATCAGTTTACTGATAAAAATACTACGATAAGGAGAAAAACGTATGGTAAGAAAAGGGTTTAGAGTATTTTCACTGGTTCTTGTTTTTGTGATGATATTTACAATGACATCATTTGCTGCGCCTAATGCAAATGCATCAACAGCATTTGATCAAAAGGTTCTTGCAAGGGTTGATGCCAGAAAGACGCTTGAACACATCAGATATTTAAGTGAAACGATAGGTCCAAGGGTTGCCGGTACGCAGCAAGAGAGAGAAGCAGCAGGCTATATTCAGAAGCAGTTTGAAAAACTGGGGTATGATGTAAAAGTTCAAACATTTGGAATTGAGAACGTAGTATCAGAATTGGTTGTTGACGTATTTAAAGACAGGATGTTTCGGGTAAATACAGCGACCGGCTCAGGATATACTGACGTAGACGGTATAACAGGGGTACTGGTAGACTGCGGTTTGGGAGCGAGCTCATCAGATTTTCCTGATGCTGTTAAAGGTAAGATTGCATTTGTGCAGAGAGGCGCAGTTTCATTTGCTATAAAAGCAGAGAATGCTGTAAATGCAGGTGCTATAGGTGTCCTTATGTATAATAATGCTCCCGGTGGGTTAAATCCAACCTTGGGAGATTATGCAAGTCCAATCCCATACTTATCCATATCCTTATCTGATGGTCTGGATATTTTAGGGGAAATGGAAAATGACGATGTTAGAGTTGGCATTAAGGCAGAATTAATGACAAAATCGCAAAATGTAATTGCGACAAGGAAGCCGAATAAAGTAGATAATGCAGGCATTATCTATATAACAGCTCATTATGACAGTGTTCCTTACGCCCCTGGAGCAAATGACAATGCATCCGGCACAGCGATGATGCTGGAATTTGCAAAGATATTAAAGGCATATCCTATTGATAAAGAAATAAGATTCATAGCTTGCGGTGCAGAGGAAATCGGATTGGAGGGTTCTTATTATTACGTTGGAAACCTTTCTCAAAACGAGCTGGACAGAAGTGTGGGTAACTTTAATATGGATATGATTGCAACCAGTTATGGACCGTGTAACATCCTATATGCAGATACAACAGATGGTAAGTCAAATTTGGTTACAGAAGCAGCTGCAGCATCAGGCATAAGATTAGGTAACAACATATTAGAAGTAGGAAGAGGTTCATCTTCAGATCACGCCCCATTTGGTGAAAAAGGAATACCTGCGGCATGCTTCATATGGGGAGATGAAAATGGCAACTTAGAGCCATGGTATCATCAACCTGAGGATACAATAAAAATAAATATTAGTCTTGACAGACTTCAGCAAGCAGGAGAAATGATTGGTGCCGCACTATATGATGTTATCAGGGTGAAAACACCGAACTTGCAAAACAGTGCTATAAGAAGAGCAGGCCAAGATAATAATATTTATTCATTTGGAATAGCTGAATAACTGAAATTATGTAGATGAGATGTCACCGGTACCAAGTCGCTAGGTTTTTATTGGAAGATTTTTGGAGAGATTATCTATAATAATTACATTGTATAACAGAAGCAATATAAAAGGGGCTGTCTCAAAATGATTAAAAAATCATAGAGAGACGGCTTCTATTACTTTAGTTTTGAAATAAACAAGCAAGATAAAGACTACTTAATGCAAATTTTTTTTCTATTTATTAACTTAAAATTTTTCAACAAAAGATTCATAAGTTTTAAGTATAGGAGGCAATTGTTAAGTATTCTTAACAAAGGTGTATTGACTTAGATACATTGAGATGCTACCATGAGGAGGGTCAGCAAATATCGACATAAGCTGTCACATCAATAGATGTAGATTTTTTAACGAAATATTGATAAATGCTGATATGGATTATTTACAATATAATACCTGGAGGGTAAAATGAAAAAGTTATTATCAATAGCATTGTGTGTGTTGATGGTTTTAAGCATTGCAGCATGTGCTAAAGAAACTCAGACACCGGCAGGACAAGCTGAAACTTTAACGGGTGTAGGTAAAGGCTTTGGGGGAGAGATTAAAGTTACTGTTACAAAAGAAGGGGACAAGATAACTAAAGTTGTAGCAGAAGGACCAAATGAAACTAATGGTATAGGTACGAAAGCAATTGATGAACTTCCTAATAAAATAGTGGAAGCAAATTCAACAGAAGTTGAAGTTGTTTCAGGAGCAACAGTTACCAGCAAGGCTATAATCTATGCTGTGAACAATGCTTTAGATCCTGCTAAATTCCCGGCACCAACTACTGAGGTTAAGGATGAGAAAAAACCTGAGGCTGTTACTGCAGCAGAGGTTTATCAAGGATTCGGACTTGCAAGCATAGGACGTCTTGGACCTGGAAAAGACAATACAGAAACACCTGTTTACAGCTTTAACGATGTGTTCGCACATACGCTGTTTGACCAGGAAGGAAGAATTCTCGCATTGACAGTTGACATTTTAGAGGTTGCAACTCCTAACTATGACGGAGACGGTATGCCGCATTTCAGCGGATATCCGGGACAGGGCGGATACAACAATGATGAGAACCATGACGGAGTTATAGACGGTAAAACAACCGATAATGATGATAATTTCAAAGCAGAAGTTAACGGCTGGGCAACAAAGAGAGACCGCGGAGACAGCTATCGTATGAGTACAGGTACATGGTATCAGCAAATGAACAAATTTGAACAAGTATTTGTTGGCATGACTGTTAAAGAGGTTGAAGACTGGTTTGAGAAATATACATCTGATTTGAACCACAGACCATTGAAGGACGGTTCTGATAAACCTGAAGATAAGGCTAAGTATGATGCTTTATCAGCAGATGAAAAAGCAATGCTTGCAGATGTGACATCAGCTGCAACAATGAGCTTAAATGATGCTCACGGCAATATTATAGCTGCTATTAAGGAATCTTTTGAAACAAAAGTTCCGTTGACTAATGTTAAGGAAGCTGCTTCTATGGGTACTATAGCATTGTCCATGCCGCGTGTGGGTCCTGGAAAGGATGACAAGGATGTTTCTGTATACAGCATAAACAAGGTTTTTGCAAATGCATTGTTTGACAGCAAAGGAAAGATTGTTGCTTTGTACATAGATCAACAAGAGGTTGCAACACCTAACTATGACGGAGCTACAATGCCTCACTTCTCAGGCTTCCCCGGACAATCATACAACAATGATGAAAATCATGACGAAAAGATTGACGGTACACTGACAGTTACAAATGACAGCTACCTTGCTGAAATAGCAAGCTGGGCAACAAAGAGAGACCGCGGCGACGGATATGTGATGGGAACAGGAACATGGACAGACCAGATAAAGAAATATGAAGAATTATTCATAGGCAAGACTGTTGCTGAAGTTGAAGAATGGTTCGGAAAATATACTTCTGACTTAAACGGAAGACCATTGAAGGACGGTTCTGACAAGCCTGAAGACAAGGCTAAGTATGATGCTTTGTCAGCAGATGAAAAAGCAATGCTTGCGGACGTAACATCAGCTGCAACTATGAGCTTAAAAGACCCTCACGGTGACTTAGTGGGAGCAATTAAAAAAGCTTATGAAAATCGTATAGAAATTAAACTGGAAGTTAAATAGTATTTTATAAGCAAAAGACCTTCAATATAAAATTGAGGGTCTTTTTTAGCTTGGATTTTTGGGCCGTTTTTAGTATAATATAGAAACATTATAATAATCATACACATGAAAAAGTTGAAATGACATAAAGAGAATAATTAGTCAGATACATAATGATAACGTATCTGTTATCAGAGAAAGGAGAGTCTTATGAATAAATTTAATGCAGCTTTATTGCAGACCATGGTTTATGACAACAAGTTGAAAAATATTGAAAATGCGGTGAGAATGATTGAGAAGGCTTCCACCGAGGGAGCGGATCTTGCAGTGCTTCCTGAAATGTTCTGCTGCCCTTATGAAAACTCCTACTTCAGACCATTCAGCGAGAAAGAGGGAGGACCTGTATGGAAGGCAATGAGCAATGCAGCAGAGAAATACGGAATTTATATTGTGGCAGGAACAATTCCCGAGCAGGAGGGTGACAGGGTTTACAACACCGCCTATGTATTTGACAGGAAGGGAAAACAAATTGCAAAGCACAGAAAAATGCATTTGTTTGATATTGATATTGAAGGAGGACAGTATTTCAAGGAGTCTGATACATTCACTTCAGGTAATGAGGTGACGGTTTTTGATACGGAATACGGGAGAATGGGATTGGCCGTCTGTTATGATATAAGGTTTCCTGAGCTTAGCAGGCTCATGGCTGCGGAGGGGGCGCAGGTAATAATTGCGCCGGGGGCGTTCAACATGACCACCGGACCGGCTCACTGGGAGCTGCACTTCAGGGGGAGGGCCGTTGACAACCAGGTGTATACCATCGGTGTGGCACCGGCAAGGGATATGGATTTTTCATACCATTCCTACGGCAATTCAATCATTGCCTCTCCATGGGGAGATGTGGTGGGGAGAATGGATGAAAAGGAAGGATACATACTCAGAGAGGTAGACCTGGACTATGTGAGAAAAGTCAGAGAGCAGCTGCCGCTTCTCAAGCATGTGCGCGAGGACATATACACGCTCAGTAAATTAAGGTGATATTGTGGAGAAAACGATAATTCTTATAGCAGGCTCTGGGAGCACGAGAGATTTTCTGGCTAATCAGCTGAGAGAATTTATATCGGATAAATATATTCTGAAATCCTACGCTCAGGAGGAAGGAATCGAAAAAAATTTAAAATGTGATCTGCTGATAGTTTCAAGCCGGGAAATGAGAGATGAGCTTGATGCAATGAACTTGAACTATGAGTACGATGACATTGTAATATGTGAAAGAAGCATTAACTTTGACTTCATTGACCAGATTGCGGGCATTCCGGTAAATGAGGAGGTGCTTCTGGTAAATGACGACAAGGAAACAACCGCCAGCTCCATTAATGATTTAAAGGAGCTGGGGCTTAACCATATTAAGTATTATCCGTATTATCCAGGCATACTCAGTTACAAAAAGCTGAAAATTGCCATAACTCCCGGGGAAACGGACAAGGTGCCAGACTGTGTTACAACCGTTATAAACTTAGGCCCAAGAATCATAAACATCAATTCCATGTATCAGATTATGGATAAGCTGAATCTGGGACACAAGGATACCACGTTCATCATAAAAAAATACATGCAGAAAATTATCAACGTCTCACAGCATGTGTCTGCCGTTAACAACAAGGTCAACGAGCTGAACGGATATTTGAATAACATAATTCATAATTTAGTTAACGGAATTTTAGTCTACGATGAAAATGGATATATAAAGTACGCAAATGAGAAAATGAAAAAATTCCTTCTGACGGACAAGGAGCTGGAAAATAAAAATGTGCGGAATATTATCGACAAGGAACTGTACCCATATTTTCTGAGCTCGGATATATTTGAAAACAAGGCACTCCACATAATGGGTGTGGATGTAAAGGTTACAAAGATTATAGCGCCAAATGGAAAGGACATAGTTATAACTACCGACAGGAATGAGGTCGAGGAAAATGTGGTGCGGCTTCATGACTACCTGCTCAAGGGACATGTGGCAAAATACAACCTTGAAAACATAGTGGGTACAAGCAAACTTCTTGAGGAAATAAAGAACAAGGCTCTTAAGCTCGCAAAGACGGACCTCACCGTTCTCATAGAGGGTGAAAGCGGCACGGGCAAGGAGCTGTTTGCAAGTGTCATACATCAGAATTCCAAGAGAAAGTACGGTCCATATCTTGCGATTAATTTCAGTGCTCTTCCCGACGACCTCATAGAGAGCGAGCTGTTCGGCTACGAGGAGGGTGCCTTTACAGGAGCCAAAAAGGGAGGAAAGATAGGACTTTTCGAGCTTGCCGACGGAGGGACCATTTTCTTGGACGAAATCGGAGATGTATCTCCCAAGCTTCAGACAAAGCTTCTGAGGGTGCTGCAGGAAAAGGAAATAATGATGCTGGGAGGCACAACCATAAAGAAGGTGGACGTAAGGATAATAGCCGCTACCAATAAAAATCTTAGAGACATGGTGATAGATAAGCAGTTTCGTTCGGATTTGTACTACAGGCTAAAAATAGGATATATGTATCTTCCTCCTCTCAGGGAGAGGCTGGGTGATATAAAGGACCTTGTTTCGTATTTTATCAGGATAGGCTCCTCCTCGGATGTGAGGATTTCCAAGGAGATCACAGAGGAGTTTATGAGATATAAATGGTTCGGAAATATAAGAGAGCTGGAAAGCACCGTGCAGTATATGCTTGCAGTGCGGGATGGAAATGAGCTGAACTTGTCAGATTTGCCGGACAGAAACTTTTTTGAGGAGCCTGCGGATGTGAGAAACGGATTAGACCCGGTTGAGCCGGAGACTGTAAATCATAGATCGGAAGAGCG
>DNNV01000248.1 GCA_003497505.1 Clostridiales bacterium
CACTGTGCCAGGAAAATCTTAAGGGAGATAAGCCACAGGATGAGGTGTTTCCCAAAATTTCGTTTGTATATAGAGAGCATAGCTTGTTCCTTAAAATAATGCTGTTAGTGTCCATTGTAATAGCTACTGTTTCAACGGCTATTAACATACTGCTGCCGCAGAGCGGCGCATGGTCTTTCTTTGTGCTGGGCGGACTGGGCTCGGTTTGGGCAAGTATGATATCAGCTGTAAACAAGCGAAACAACATTCCTAAAAATATAGTTTACCAGGTCATGATTATTTCTGTAATAGCGGTAATATGGGACCTGCTGACAGGATGGAAGGGATGGTCAATCACATATGTCATACCATTCATATGCTTTTTTGCCATGATATCCATGTCCATAATTTCAAAGATAAGAAAGATGCATGTGGAGGATTTCATTCTATACATAATAATCGACGGTCTGTTTGGATTGGTTCAGATAATATTTATTTTTACCGGAGGGCTTACAGCGCTGTATCCATCCCTCATATGCATAGTAACAAGCATAATATCTCTGTCTGCCATACTGATATTCGAGGACAGACTGCTGATTGCGGAAATAAGAAGAAGACTGCATTGGTAGAAAGGGAGTTTGACAATTCTGTTTCGTCATTGATTTGACACTAAAAAATGAGAAGGTGAATTATAGTGGTTGTTATATCGGTTAAAGAATATCCGCAATATAAAAATACTGCAATACAATACATACAGGATAAATGGGCGAATGAGAACAGCATGATGGTATATGAAGATTGTATATCCAATTGCATAACATCAGATAGCAGTCTGCCTCAGTGGTATCTGTTGATTGACGGAAGACAGATTATCGGATGTGCAGGTCTTATTACTAATGATTTTATCAGTAGGATGGACCTGTATCCTTGGGTGTGTGCTCTGTATATAGAGGAATCATACCGCGGCAGCGGCTATGGCTCATTGTTGCTGGACAAGGCAAAACAGGATGCAAAAAAATCAGGATTTTTCAGCCTATATCTTTGCACAGACCATATCGGGTACTATGAAAAATGTAATTTCAGATATATAGGCACAGGTTACCACCCATGGGGAGAAAAATCCCGCATCTATGCTGCGGATTTATAATCATTCAGCGGAATTTGGGCTTGAAGTCCATGATTGATTCAGGTCAGAGCCTGAAAATGCCACCCTTTGATTGTTGGATTTGTGTAGATACATGTCTTCATCCGGATAGTAGCAGGTGTCTTCTTTTTCAATCGTACCCGCATCTAAAATTGTCAGAACTTCGTTTCCGGAATTATAGAATGTATGAGCAATATTCTGACCGGCCGGTTTTGCTATGAAATCACCTGTACTGACAGTGCTCTCAGTACCGTTCAGACGTAAAGTACCCGAGCCTGAAAGGATTAAAAAGAACTCTTCTTGCTGCGAGTGGCTGTGATATTTTGTACTGTATGCATTTGCGGGCACGCAGTCAATATTAACATATATTTTTCGGCTCCCGGCGGCCTCTCCCAAAAATTTTGTAATTAAGCCGGCTGTATCTTTCCAAATATAATTTTCGGGTAGGCTTTCAATATTATTTACTTCCATCAGATAGTCTCCTTTTAGGATATTTGCGTGGCATGCTTTAATTACAAGAATAATATCACAAATTTAGGTCAAACACCATTAATAATTAGACGAGTATATATAAAAGACAGCCCGGTGTAAAATTAATTCTGCTTTCAGTAAAGGAGTTTACAATAATTTTAATTTGGAAAGTATTTGGAGTCAATTTTTGTCTGTATTGCATTATTTAAAAAAGAAGTGGCTGGCAGGAAAATTGCGATGATATTATTGTATTGAGTGTAATATTTTAGAATAGCACAATATTAATATGTGATATCAAGGAGATGAGAATATTGGATAATAAAAATTTAGAGCTGGCAATACAATTGCGTCACGAGCTGCATGAGCACCCTGAGCTTTCTAACAATGAGGTGTGGACAAAAAAGCGCCTGATTGATTTTCTCAAAGAACATACAGAGCTTGAGATAGTTGACCGAGGCCGTTGGTTTTATGCTGTATACAGATCGTATGTAGGCAAAAGGAATGTTGCATTTCGTGCAGATTTTGATGCTATACCAATAGACGAGCCTCAAAACATCCCTTACTCTTCAAAATTCCCCGGGGTTTCTCATAAATGCGGACATGACGGGCATTCCGCAACCATGGCGGCATTTGCTCTGGAAATTTTTCAAAACGGGTCAGAGAACAACATATTCTTCCTGTTCCAGCATGCAGAAGAAACAGGAGACGGAGCCAGAGAAGCACGAGTATTCATAAAGGAAAATGGGATAGACGAAATATTTGCATTCCACAATATGAGCGGAATGCCTTACAAGGCAGTGGTTGTGAAGGATGGAACAGCACAATGCGCATCAAAGGGAATGACTATTCATCTGGAAGGTATTCCTTCCCATGCCAGCGAGCCTGAAAAAGGAAGAAATCCGGCATTTGCCACAGCAAAAATCATAGATGCTATTCCTGAATTGATTTCGTCTAAAAGTAACAAGGGCATGGTTCTTTGTACTGTAATACAGGTGGCCGTGGGTGAGAGAGCCTTCGGTGTGTCTGCCCACAGAGGAGAGCTGCTCCTGACAATTCGTGCGCTCTATGAAGAAGAGCTTGATAAGCTTCAAAAAAATCTGGAAGATATGGCAAAGGAACAGGCTGAGAAATACGGGTTGAAGGTTGCATTCCAATATAATGATGAATTTCCCGAGACACGAAATCACAAAGAAAGTGAGGATAAAATCCGCCA
>DNNV01000127.1 GCA_003497505.1 Clostridiales bacterium
ATGAAAAATATAAGAAAGATATTAATTATTCTTCCACCTATAATAATCTGCACCGGTATATTCTTTGCATTTATAGAATTTAAAATACCATACTATAAGAAAACAATTCTGAAAGGTAGTAATTAATGCAAAAGATGGCAGTTTCGTCAGAGTTTCAAAAAAATTGGATATGACAAGGATGGTCGCTCCATTTGGGAGCCTATGTTTCCTGTGCCTTATTAATTGGGCACGTGTTTAATAATATAAACTAAAACTTATTGAATTATTTTAAAAATGATATAGAATGAATTTGAATTATAAAATTATAAAGGAAGTATAGTATGCAGAATGTTAATATTTTAATTTGTGATGACGATCCGATTGTGCATGAATCGCTGGAAATATATCTGAAGAGCGAAGGCTTTGCATGTATGTCAGCCTATGACGGCGAAGAGGCACTCAGGATTATTAAAACGACACCTCCTTCTCTGGTTGTATTGGATGTAATGATGCCGAAGTTAAACGGGCTGAATGTATGCAAAGAGGTGAGAAAGGCAAGTGATGTTCCCATAATAATGCTTACTGCCAAGGGAGAAGAAATAGATAAGATTTTGGGGCTTGAGCTGGGTGCTGATGATTACATAGTAAAACCTTTCAGTCCAAGGGAGGTTGTTGCACGCATAAAAGCTGTAAGAAGGCGCGTAATTGAAAATGCATCAGAAGGGAAATCTTCGGTATTGTATTTTAACCGCCTTGAAATAAGCCTTAAGCATTATCGTGTCAAATTTGATGATCGTGTTGTTATATCAACTCCTAAGGAAGTAGAAATACTTTATTTACTGGCGTCAAATCCGGGACAAGTATTCTCAAGAGAACAGATTCTGGACAGGGTTTGGGGCTATGATTATTATGGTGATACAAGAACTGTAGATACTCATATAAAAAGAATAAGAGCGAAGCTGCCGCAGGAAGGGACGAGCTGGGAGCTGCATACCGTTTACGGCGTCGGATACAAATTCGAGGAAGAATAATATGAAGAATATATTGATCAGGCGAATAACCATATTAATTTCAACGGCCATATTCATATCTTCCATACTTATTGCATCATTGGGAGTGTACTTGATAGAGGACAGCAATGCAGATAAGATACAAACACTTGTACAAACTCTTTTTATTTCAATCGCAATTATAATTCCCTTTGTGGCAGCTCTTTCCTATCTCGTTCTGAGGAGGATTATAAAGCCTGTAAAAAATGCAATAAATGTTGCTATTTATATGAGCCAGGGTGACTTTTCAGTACGTGCGGACGAAAATTTAAAGGATGAAATAGGGCTTTTGGGAAAAACATTGAACAAGATGTCAATAGACTTATACAGAAATGTTTCTCAGCTTTTCATCGAAAAAAACAGACTTTGTCAGGTTTTGAACGGCCTTGATGAAGGGATGATAGCTGTAGATGAAAACAGGCGTATTACCCATTATAACAATGTTCTTTTAGAAATGTTTTCTCTTAAGGAGAGTGAGGTAAAGGACCGTTGCATAGATGACATAGGTGTTCTTAAAAAAGAATTGCATGAGCTTAGCCAGGCAACAGAATGTAAGGACACTATAGTTAAAAATTGTGTATGCGGAGATGTTATTATGAGGATAGCAATGTCATCCATTGAAAATGAAAAAAATGAGGTGGTTGGCGCAGTTGTTTTATTCAGAGATATAACAGAGCTTGAAAAACTTGAAAAGGTGCGCCGGGAATATGTTGCCAACGTATCACATGAGCTCAGGTCTCCGCTTACCTCCATAAGAGGTCTTATTGAGCCTCTTATGGATTCTATTGTGACAGACGAAGAGGACATTAAAAGGTACCATAAGATTATTTATCAGGAAAGCATGAGGCTGTCTAGGCTTGTGGATGATATTATGGAGCTTTCCAGGCTGCAGAGCAACCAGCCTATTGAAAAAACCTCTGTCGATATCAATTCGGTAATTGAGATGGTGCATGAAAGGTATAATCTCTCCAATGACCATATAAGTCTCATATACAATCCCGTTGAACTGCCTAAGGTTTATGCGAATTACGACAGAATTGAGCAGATACTTGTAATATTACTGGATAATGCATATAAGTTTACTCCTGAGGGAGGAAAAATAGAAGTATTTACAGAGGAAAGGACGAATGATGTCCTTGTTTCTGTACGAGACAGCGGAATAGGAATTGCTGAGGATGAGATGGACTGTATTTTTGACAGGTTTTACAAGAGCGATAAATCAAGGTCGAAAAAAGGCTCGGGACTTGGTTTGTCTATTGCAAAGGAAATACTGAGCATAATGGGCGAAAAAATTAATGTTCGCAGCATTTATGGCTGCGGGAGCACATTTGAATTTACGGTTCACAAGGAAGAAAATTAATATTATTTTATCTAAAGGATATATGATTTGGCATATATCCTTTTTATATGCCAAAATAAAATGAAATGTTCACAATTGTTCGGAACTATATCAAACTGGTGACATATTTTGATAATATAGTAGCTCTCGAGGACGACAATTGTGAGGTGAATTATGCTTGATAAAACCGAAAAATATGTGACTCTTATTTTTGTATTATCGCATCATGAATTCGGCTTATTGATAAGTAAGGGGAAAAAAATCGCCGACATAACAAATACAAAGCTCAATGTAATAAATGTCCGGCAAAAAAGTGAATGGGGTAAGAGGTTCAGCAGGGAACTGGACAGCATGCTTATTATATCAAATGATATGGAGGCGCAGATGCTCGTCTTTTTTTCTGACAATCCCATAAAAATACTAAATGACTATATTGAAAGGAACAAAGTAAAATACATCATATTGGAAACTGACGGATTAAAAGCAATTGATTCAGATGAGAAAACATATTTGAAGTCCCATAAAATCGAGATATATTTATTTGACAACAATAAAGAAAGGATTGAACAACATGAATATTAAAAAAACTGCGGCATGCGTATGTACGGCGGCGATTATACTGTCTTCGGTTAGTCCCGCTTACGGTGAGGACTTACCTTCGGCGCCTTACAAGCTTCCGTCCGAAACATCCGATAAAAAAGATGAAACTAAAGATACATCTCATATGGTGCTGACAGCTGATGCGGCTGTTAAGTTTGGACTTGAGCACAATAAAAGCATTGAGCTTTTAGACAATAAAATACGGCTTGCGCTGGTAGCATCACAGAATGCATCTAAAAACTCGGAAGATTTGAAGGACGCAAAAAAACTGCTGAACGACGCATCCAATCAACTGTTTGACAAGGGAAAACAATTAAGTGAAGGTCAGGAGCAGGTGGATAATGCTAAAGATTTGCTGTCAAAGGGAATAGCTCCAATGGCCTTAACGGTTCCTATTCCCGGAATCGGTGAAATTCCTGTTCAGCCGGGAGCGAATATATTGGATACACTGATTGCGGCAGGAGTTCCGTCTGCAATGGCAGATTCTGTTGCTTCGAAGGTTGTTGAGGAGGCTCGGGAACAATTGGGTTTAAAGCAGGATTCGATTGATGAGGGCAGGACAGCAATCTATGAGGCAGAAAAAACACTTGAATTAAAGCAGGAACAATTCAAGGAGGTTATGAAGGATACGTCAGAAAAGGTAGGTACAAAGATTGATTTCAATACAGTAATAAGTCTTGACGCGAATGATGCCGGCAAGCTGATGGTCACCATGGCAGGCGTTAATCTTGATGTAACCAGATATGCAAAGGAAATTTACAAAAATCAGATTGCAATGCTCATTCAAAAAAATTATTATGATGCACTATATGCGGAAAAAATTTATTTTCTTAAAAAAACAGCCATGGAACGCGGGCTAAAGCAATACGACATGGCTAAGCTTTCCTATGAAAATGGAATGAAGGCAAAGGATGACATGCTTTTGGGAAAAATGTATTATGACGGAACGGTAATTGCATTGAATCTTGCCGAAGCAAATTATAAAAATGCGCTTTATGAGCTTAAGAAAAATATGAACCTTGACATGAATACTGAAATTACATTGACAGATTCAATGCAAAGGGATGTAACGGCTGAAAGTCTGGAGGAAGGACTAAAAAGCGGACTTACAAACAGAATTGAAATCCAGCAGATTTTGGGGCAGCTGACTATTTATCAGTTAAATGAAGAGCTGTTGAATTCAAGGGCCGAATACAGAAATAACAGCAGGGCACTTACCGAGGCAAGGTTGTTGAAAAAAGGAGCGGAAATAGAGCTGGAAAGAACAAAAACAAACCTGAAATCAGAAATAAGCCAGTCCTACGAAACTATGGTTGCTGCAGGGAAGATGCTAGAATCGTCGGGAGAACTTATAAATAATGCCGAAGAGGTGGTAAGAATAGCAAGACTGAAGTATGAACAAGGCTTCGGGGCTGAAAATGCACTGCTTAAGCAGCTTAACCTTCAGGAAAGCTCCGGTACCATGGCTGAGCTTATCGCGGCACAGGAGAAGCTTGCGGAGGTTGAAGCCCAGGTAGCTCAGATAAGATACAGCTATACCATGGCAAGGATAAAGTATAAAAATGATTCCGGAATACTTATAAATAAATAATATAGCAATAACAGGAAAGGGTTGTTAATTATGAAAGATATAAAAGGCAATATCAATAAATACATAGACAAAAATTGGATTAGTAAAAATTTCAGAAAAATTGTAATTGCATTTGTGGTAACCGTTGCTGCTCTGGGCATAACAGCGGGAGCCATGGATATTTATGCTAAGAATATGGAGGAGGGTATTTTACAGGGAATAGTCTATGCCAAGGATGTAAGCATAAATACTAAAATACCCGGCAGGATAGTAAAATTTTATGTAGAAGAGGGCCAGAAGGTTAAAGCAGGCGATAAAATTGTGGAAATATCCAGCGAGGAGCTTGAAGCAAAAAAATTACAGCTTGTAGCTCAGGTGAATCAGGCACAGGCAGGTGTGGATGCCTCTCAGGCTGTTGTGGAAATGGCACAGGCAAATTATAATCTGGCAGAGGACAGGGTAAATCAGGCGCAGGCAGGCGTTAAGGCAAGTCAAAGCCAAAGGGATATTGCGGTTGCAATAAGTAAAAAGGCAGCAAACGGAGCCAGGGCTCAGGAGCTTGCACAGGCTCAGAGCGCATACGCCTTATGGGAATCCACCTATAACAGGGCATCTGCGCTTTATGAAGGTGGAGCGATTACACAACAGAAGCTTGAAGAAATAAAAACGCAGATGGAGGTGTCAAAGCAGACTCTCAGCATGGCAGAAGAAGGTGCCAGGTCAGAAGACAAGGAAGCCGCCAATGCGCAGGTTTCCATGGCAGAAGCCGGAGTATTGGCAAGCAATTCTGTACTTGCACAGGCGAACGAAGGGCTCAATGCCGCGATTGCGCAGGTGAACCAGGCTCAGGCAGGAGTTGTGGCGGCAAAGGAAAAGCTGGAACAGGCAAAGGCGGGACTGCAGGAGATTGAGGTGTACCTGAATGATACAATAATTAAATCCCCAATTGACGGTACGGTAACTTCTATAAATTCTGACGAGGGGGAACTTGTGTCTACAGGAACCTCAATAGGAACCATAAGCAACCTGGAAAGCTGCTGGGTTAACGTAAATCTGGGAGAAGACAGACTTATGGGGCTGCAGGAGGGACAGACTGTGGATGTGAAATTTGCTTCATTTAAGGATAAATCATATGAGGGAACAATATCCACAATAAACAAGGAACCGGATTTTGCAGTAAAGAAAGCCACAAATGAAAACGGAAATTTTGATATAGTATCTTATGCTGTAAAAATAAAGCTTAACAACCTTGACCAATCTATAAGACCGGGTATGACAGCCTTTGTAAATTTTAAAAATTAGGATGTGGGAATATGCTTATAAAAAGTTTTAAGGAAGAAGCAAAATGCCTTTTGACTAATAAAATAAATGTACTGATATTATTTATACTGCCTGTTATTTTCGTGTTCATGCTTGGGTTTGAGCTGTCCGGGGGAGTTATAGAAAATATACCGATAGCGGTTGTAAATTACGATAATTCATCATTCAGCAGGCAGCTTGTGGATGCTTTTGATAAAAGCGAGACTTTCAATGTGGCATACTATGCCGAAAATGAGGTTGAGCTGGAGGAATTGATGAGAAACGGCAAAGCCAGTGCGGGACTTATAATTCCCGAGAATTTTTATAGCGATATAGCATCTTTAAGGTCTCCGACTGTTTTAATGGTTTATGACGGAAGCAGCATGTCAGTGACCAGTGTTGCCAAGGCTAAGGCAACGGAAATACTTCTTACGTACAAGGCCGGAGCTGCAATCAATCACTTGACAGCAAGGCTCAATTTGTCATACAGGGAGGCCTATAACATCTGTCAGGCGCTTCAGTTGAATACCAGAATGCTTTACAATCCGTCAAAAAACTTTAACTATTTTCTGTCACCGGTTTTGATTGCAGGCTATATACAGGCAGCTATAGCGCTTGTTGCCTCAATATCGGTCAATCATGAAATTTACAGAGAACCGGCTGGAAAAAGATTAGGCTATCCATCAGGCAAAATAATGTTTTATACACTGTGCGGCAGCTTAAGCTTCATATTGTGCATAGCTCTGCAAGTGCTGATATTCCGCCTGCCATTCAAAGGCAGTATATTGAGCGCATTAATACTTATTTTTATGATTAGCTTTGCAGTATCATCATTCAGCGTGCTTATATCTGCCGTTATAAAAAACAGGATGGTTGCGCTGGTAGGAGGTGCGGTAATATTTATTCCGAATTCGGTCATGGCAGGAACCACATGGCCCATTATATCAATGCCTCCAGGATATCAGAGCTTTGCTGCATACATGCCCTTTGCACATTATGCAAATAACATAAGAAAAATATATCTGCAAGGCCTGCCGATGAATCAGATAATGAGTGATGCGGTTTATATGCTTATATTCTCCATGGCAGTCCTGATTTTGACAGAGCTTGTTATGGCCGTGGCGGCAGAGGAAATTGATGATAAGGAGCTGAACCGATGATTTATCTGGAATCGTTCAAAAGGGAATTTAAATCTATATTCAAATATAAGGGAATGATGATTCTTCTTTTTATTGGACCCATTTTTCTTACATTGTATTTCGGCGGAGTTTATTGCAATGATTACGTAAACGATATACCCATTGCGGTGCTTGACGAGGATAATTCAAGCCTAAGCAATCTTGTTACAGGTTATTTCCTGACAAGTGAGCGGTTTGATGTAACAAATTACCCTGCTTCGAGAGGTGAACTTCAAAAACTCATAGACGAGGGTACGGTACAGATGGGTATATGCATACCGGACGGATTTGAAAGAGATGTCACTACATACAAGTCATCCCAAATACTTGCAGTCACAGACGGCAGCAATATTGTTGTGGCAAACAATGCATATGCTCAGGCAACTATGATTGCCCAGTCTGTATCGGCCGGAGTTGAAATGAAGCTCATACAGGGAAAGGGTATGACACCACGGATGGCTCAGAATATTGCACTGGTTTATAATCTGGGAGAAAGGATTCTGTACGATCCTAAGATGACTTATATGAATTATCTTATTATATGCTTTCTTGCAATATTCTTCCAGCAGCTCATGCTTTCATCCATGGGCTCAACATTCATAAGAGACAGTGAATATATCACAGAAGGAAATGTACCTGCAAAAATATTCGGAGCAGTAAGTGCCTGCTTCGTTGGAATATTGCCTTCAACATTACTGAGCATATTTGCAATGCTGAAGCTTTTTCACGTGCC
>DNNV01000325.1 GCA_003497505.1 Clostridiales bacterium
AAGATTGGGAGTGATAGTCTTGTATAAAAAAATACTAATAGTTTTGCTGTTAGTAGCTTCATTGTATTTATTGTGCTCCTGTACCCCCGGCGGCAATATGGCAGACAATGAGCCTTTCATCGTCCTGTCCAGCAATGAAAATGAGGATTTAGAACCATTGCTTATGGAATTTGCCTCCAAAAATAAAATAGATTTAAGGTTTGTATACACAGGCTCATTGAACATTCCATACATGCTGCAGGCAAATCAGAGAAGCTATGATGCGGTCTGGTCATCAAACAGCATATGGAATGCATCCATATCAAGCTCTGTATTAAAAAATTCCAAATCCATATCCGTTAATCCTGTAATATTTGCGGTGAAAAAGGCCAAGTATGACGGGCTAGGCTTCAGCAGAGATACGGTTGTAAGCGATTTGGTATCAGCGGTTGAGGCCGGACATTTAAAGTTTTTGATGCCTTCTGTTACACAAACAAACAGCGGGGCTTCAGCTTATATCGGCTTTTTAAACTGTCTTGCCGGGAATCCTCCGGTATTGACAGAGGAAGACCTCAATTCTGAAGCTCTACACGATAGCCTTAAAAAGTTGTTCAAGGGTGTGGCAAGAAATTCCGGAAATGACGAGTACTTAATAGACATATTCAATTCCGGCGATTATGATGCGCTTGTGAATTATGAATCTTCACTTATAGAGCTGAATAATCAGCTTATAAAAAGCAATAAGGAACCTCTGATGTTCATATATCCCTCGGATGGCGTATCTGTATCGGACAGCCCATTTGCCTATGTTGACAACAACAACGAAAATAAGCTGAAAAATTTCAAACTCCTGCAGGACTTCCTTTTATCAAAGGATACCCAAAAAAAGCTTGAGAGCATGGGAAGGAGAACTTCTTATGGGGGATTGGTGGAAAACGAAGAAGTTTTCAAGGAATCTTATGGAATTGATAAAAACTCTTATATTTCTCCAATTAAATACCCCGCCGGGGATGTTATAAAAAAATCACTGGCACTTTATCAGGATATGTTCAGAAAACCGTCTGCTGTAGTTTTTTGCCTTGATTATTCAGGGAGCATGTACGGAGTAGGGAACAGGCAGCTATTGGCCGCAATGGAAAAAATATTGAACGTAAATGAAGCATCAAAGGATCTTATACAATTTGCTCAGCATGATGAAATATTTGTAATTCCTTTTGAAGCAGGACCTATCTGGGTTGATTCTCCGGAATCCGGTACTGATACTGAAGCTTTGATTTCAAAAATAAAAAACACGGAAGTAAACGGCGGAACAGACATATACAAGCCGGTTGAGCTGGCACGTGATATATTGGCAGACTTTAACTCGGATACATATACTAAATCAATTGTTCTGATGACTGATGGTGAATCCAACGGAAGATTTGAAAATAGGGAATTTGACATACCTGTATTTTCTATTATGTTCGGAGATGCAAACCCTGAGCAGCTGGATGAAATCAGCAGACTGACAAACGGCAGGACCTTTGATGGAAGAACAGACCTCATCAATGCTTTTAAAGAAATACGAGCTTATAATTAGAATGGAGAATCAGAATGAAAGAAATATTTCTCGGTATTGTTTCAGCCTTGGTATTCCTGACTGTCTGGCTTGCTGGAAGAAACATTTTAATATCGGCAGCATGTGCTGCTGCATGTTTCGGAGTAGCTTATTTAACAATAATATCTTTTGAGAAAGAAAAGAAACTGAAAATACATCTGAACAGTGATGCAGACGAATACCAGAAAATTAAAAAGTCGATTTTGGAGCATTCTTCCAGGCTTGAGCGTTACATTTCCTCATTAATGAAACTGAACGTAGACAGAGGTATCACGGAGCTGCTTAAATCAATTCACAAAAGCTGTTCGAAAATTCTCGGAGCACTGGAAGAGGACCACTCACTGCATTCTAAGCTCAATGATTTTTCCTCTTACTACTTGCCGGGACTGATAAATATTGTAGATACATATGAAAATTTAGCATCAGGATCTTTCAGGACAGATGAAGCCAAGAAGTTTGCAGATCAATTTTACACATTTTTAAATCAGATATCAGATGCATTTGAAAGAAAGTACGACAGTCTTTTTTCCAAGGATGTCTTGGACAGCAACGCTGAAATGGCTGCTATGACAGCCATATTTAAATCAGAAGGCCTTGTGGACAACAAGGATTTCATGGGAGGTTTGAATAAATGAAAAAAATATTAGGCGGAGTTATTGCTTTTATTGTAGTTATTGCCATCGGAATTGCGGCATCATCCATGGCTAAGCCTAAAGATACGGCAATAACAGTTACCGGAGCGGTAGGCGGAGGAAAGGAAAATTTTCTTGCAGACCCCGATGTATTGGCAATCCTGCATGATAAATACAATATAAATCTCAAAGTTGACAACTGGAGCAACAACAAGCTCATTAAGGATCCAATAGAAACAAATGAAAAACAAAGCTATGATTTTGTATTTTTCAGCGATGAAAGATTTTATGAATACTATAAAAAGCCCGCAGCACAGGGAGAAGCACCTAGGCAGAGGGTTTTAAAATCTCAGATTGTATTGTCCACTCCAATAGTAGTATACAGCTGGGACAGCATATGCGATGTGCTTATGTCAAAAGGGATAGTTGAAAAATCCGATGATACATACTACATTGCCGATATGCCTGCAGTGCTGTCATATATAGAGAATAATACGAAATGGGCCGATATAGGTATAAAGGATATTTACGGCAAGATTAATATTGCAAGCACGGACCCTGTAACATCTTCTCCGGGAGCAACATACTACGGGCTCTTGGCATCAATTATGAATGAAGGTTATGTGGACGAAAGCAACATTGATAATGTACTTCCAAAGCTTAAGGATTTTTACAAGCTTTCAGGCTTTATGAACAATACCCCTGCTGATTTGTTTGATTTATATCTTCGAATGGGCAAGGGCGCATATCCCATGATAGTTGATTATGAAAAATCCATAATAGATTTTGCCAACAGCAATCCCGACGGATTCAGCAAGGTAAAGGATAAAATACGTATTTTGTACCCTAACCCAACAATATGGAATTCTCATTGCATAATGAGCTTTACAGATGCGGGTACATCCTATGTGGATGCGCTGACAGATCCGGAAATTCAAAAAATAGCATGGGAGAAATATGGATTCAGAACAGGAGTTGTGGGAGGAGAATATGATGTCAAGTCAGTTCCAGTGCTTGGCATACCACAGGAAATAACCTCCGTAACAAAAGGCCTACAGAAGGAAATTTATGATGAAATAATTGAAGCATTGAAAATTAAAAATTGAGAAATTAATTCAAATATATAAAGGAGACTACCCATGGAAGAAATTAAATTAAACTTTGGAGAAGATACACAGGAAGCCACAGAAAAAGTCAACGAAGGTGAAAACAATGTAAGCTTAGCATCTCTGACACCCGAAGAACAAACGCAGGTTTTAGATTTTGTGAGTAAAATTGATGTAACCGACAGCAACTCAATAGTTACCTACGGCTCTGGTACTCAAACAAAGCTTGCAAAGTTTGCCGATGATACGCTGCAGAATGTTAAAACCAAAGATTCAGGCGAAGCAGGAAAGCTTCTATCTGATCTTGTTGTAACCATAAAAAACTTCGATGCCGTAAGTGAAAACAAGGGACTTTTCGGGAACTTATTCGGGAAAGCTAAAAATGAAATTGACAAGCTGGTTGCAAGGTACAGCGATGTGGAGGTCAATATTGATAAAATAACCAATACACTGCAGTCTCACAGGCATACAATGCTAAAGGATATAGCAATGTATGACGAAATGTACAAAACAAACCTGGCATATTTTAAAGAGCTAACTATGTACATAGTTGCGGGCAAGGAAAAAATAAAGGAACTGAATGAAAATGTGATACCCGCACTCAGGGAGCAAGCTGTTAAATCAGGAGATGAGGCAGAAGCTCAGAAGCTGAATGATTTGATGAATGCAGTCAACAGATTTGAGAAGAAAGTTTATGATCTGCAATTGAGCAGGCAGATATCTCTTCAAATGGGGCCGCAAATACGCTTAATACAGAATAATGATGCTCAACTGGCTGATAAAATACAATCTTCAATTGTAAATTCAATTCCTCTATGGAAAAATCAAATGGTGATTTCCCTGGGACTTGCCAATGCAAAGGCAGCTCTCGAAGCCCAGACAAAGGTTACAGATATGACGAATGAGCTTCTTAAGAAAAATTCTGAGATGCTCAAAACCGGAACTCTTGATGTGGCCAAGGAAAGTGAACGCGGAATAGTATCCATGGAAACAATCAAGAAGGTAAATCAGGACTTAATTGAAACTATCAACGGAGTGCTGGAAATACAGAGAAAAGGCAAGGAAGAAAGATTGGCTGCAGAAGTTGAACTTGCCAATATAGAAACAGAGCTGAAGCAGACTCTCATGTCTGTTAGATAATACAATAATATAATGGCGGTTAAATAATTTAACCGCCATTGTTATTTCTTATATTTCGTGTTGTTCCACTTCAAGTGCCTCAATCAGCACCACATCTTCATTTCTTTCCTGGAAGCTTTTTAATGCATATGAATTGGTAAATAGCAGAACAGGTCTGTCGTAGTGGTCAAATACCAGCATGCATCTTGAATTCTGATATTTTTTCAGACTTTCCGGATTATCTGTTTTAACCCAGCGTGCCACCGAAAAATCCATACTTTCCATTCTTATATCCGTGTTGTATTCATTTGTCAGGCGATACTCAAACACCTCAAACTGCAGCACACCAACGGCACCTAAAATAACCTCGTTGTATTCGTTTCTGTATACCTGAATTGCACCTTCCTGAGCCAATTGCTCGACACCTTTTTGAAAATTCTTGCCCTTAAGAGAGTTTTTGGCGCTTACTCTGCTGAATAATTCAGGAGGAAATGTAGGAAGTGGCTCAAAAAATACTTTTTCTTTACCATTTGTCAGCGTATCTCCAATCTGGAAATTTCCTGAATCATATATACCTATTACATCTCCGGCATATGCAGTATCAACCGTTTCACGCTCATTGGCCATAAGATGTGTTGACTGGCTGAGCTTCATCTGCTTTCCTGTCCGGGACAATGTAACGTTCATTCCTCTCACGAATGTACCCGAACAAATACGCAGAAATGCCAGTCGATCACGGTGATTTGGGTCCATATTAGCCTGTATCTTAAATATAAATCCGGTGAAGCCTTCATCTGTAGGCTCAACACTGCCTGTTGTTGTCTTTCTTACTGACGGAGGAGGGGACATCTGAAGGAAATGCTCCAAAAATTCCGTAACTCCGAAATCAGCTAAAGCAGAACCGAAAAATACAGGGGACAGCTTGCCCTGACGCACTTTTTCAATGTCAAATTCATTTCCTGCACCGTCAAGAAGATCCATGGCATATCTCAAATTTTTCAGATTTGCCGGGCTTATCACCCCTTCAAGCTTGTCAGAATTGACTCTTTCATCATCTAAATGTATTTCTTCGTTCTTCCTGAACAAATATATTGTGTTTCTCAAACGGTCATATACACCTTCAAATTCTTTTCCGCAGCCTATAGGCCATGTAACAGCAACAGAGGGGAGACCAAGCACATCCTCCAATTCCTGCATGGATTCTAAAGGATCCTTTGCTTCTCTGTCCAGCTTGTTTATAAACGTAAATATTGGAATTCCTCTCATGCTGCACACTTGAAACAGCTTTTTGGTCTGGGTTTCTATACCTTTTGCTGCGTCAATAACCATTACTGCACTGTCAACAGAGGTTAGTATACGGTATGTGTCCTCGCCGAAATCATTGTGACCGGGCGTGTCCATTATTGATATTACTTTGCCGCCATATTCAAACTGCATAACGGAGGACGTAACAGATATTCCACGCTGCTTTTCTATTTCCATCCAGTCTGACTTTGCAAATTTTGAATTTTTTCTCGCTCTTACTGTTCCGGCTTCGCGTATTGCTCCTCCGTGCAGAAGAAGTTTTTCCGTCAGTGTTGTCTTACCGGCGTCAGGGTGCGAGATTATACCAAAAATCCTTCTTTTATTAATTAAATCTATGTTATTCATCTGTATCCCTTTCTAATTTCTTTATGCTTTTGTTATTTTACATCATTTTCGTCAAAATATAAAGATATTTTTTTATGTAAGGCAGAAAGCTTATGCCTTCCGCCGACCTATCAGCATCTTATAGGTTCTTCAATGCATGTTGCTACATTTACACAATGTCTGTGTCCGTCATTGCAAGTTGTAAAACCCTCTATTAAATGAATGTGGTTGCCAAACCCAATGGGTATGGCCGGTCCTGTTCTCCCGCAGATCCTGTGGCAATGGCAGTCAACTATGTCAGTTGCAAAATCTACTTCATGCACATGGCTGCATCCGCAGGGAATTGCCTTGCCCGTTACACAGTTGAAGCAATGCTTGTGCAGCTCACATCTGTCGCCTGCCAGCTGAGTGAATCCTTCCACCGGATGCACGTGCTGGCGTATTTCTTCACATTTGCAATTTCTATTAAAAAGCATATCTCATACTCCCTTTAATACTTTAAATTAGTTATCATTTGTTGTCCAAAGAAGAATATCGGTTCTTAATGATATAATATGTCCG
>DNNV01000322.1 GCA_003497505.1 Clostridiales bacterium
GCAGACAAGCTTTCGTCCGCAATATTTTATGGTCCGCCGGGCACAGGCAAAACAACACTGGCAAGAATTATTGCTGAAAACACAAACAATAATTTCACCACCCTTAATGCTGTTACAAGCGGAATAAAGGATATTAAGGAAAAAATAAGCTATGCCGTGGACGAGCTGTCAATTTACAATAAAAGAACAATTCTTTTCATTGATGAAATTCACCGCTTCAATAAAGCTCAGCAGGATGCCCTGCTTCCTTATGTGGAAAACGGGACAATAATATTGATAGGCGCTACTACGGAAAATCCGTATTTTGAAGTAAATCCCGCGCTCATATCTCGTTCGCTGGTGTTTGAATTTCAGAAAATAACCGGTGAGGATATAAAGAAGGTTGTGCGAAAAGCAATACAGGACAAAGATTTGGGCTATGGAAATAAAAATATTGAGCTTGATGAGGATGCCCTGCATCATATTGTGGAAAATTCAAACGGTGATGTAAGGAAAGCTCTCAGCGCACTGGAGCTTGGAGTAGAAACAACAAAAGAAGACAACGGAAAAATAAAAATTGATATAGATGTTGCGGTGGAATGCATTCAAAGGAAAAAAATTGAATATGATAAAAATGGGGATAGCCATTATGATACCATTTCCGCCTTCATTAAGAGCATGAGAGGTTCGGACCCCGATGCTGCCATATACTGGCTTGCAAAAATGATTAAGGCGGGAGAGGATCCCAAGTTTATTGCAAGAAGGATAATAATATGCGCTTCGGAGGATGTGGGTAATGCTGACCCCAGAGCCTTAGAGGTTGCTGTTAATGCATTCAAGGCTGTGGAAATCATAGGATTTCCCGAGGGTCGCATAACTCTAGCTCAGGCTGTGACCTATGTGGCATGTGCGCCCAAGAGTAATGCTTCCTGCATGGCTATTTCAAAGGCGATGGAAGCGGTTGAAAAAAATTCTCTCGAGGTTCCGGCACATTTAAAGGATTCACATTACGGAGGAGCTGAAAAGTTAGGCAGGGGAACAAGCTACAAATATCCACACGATTATGACAAGTTTTACGTTAAACAAAGTTATCTTCCTGAAACTTTGAAGAACGCAAGTTTTTATGAACCCAAGGAATCGGGCTATGAAAGTAAAATTAAAAAATTTCTTGAATACCTGAGGGGTTGAAGGAGGGACTATGAATTACAAATTATACCAATCGAATATAACCGATGTTGATGTTGCTGAAGTTTTAGAGTGCAGAATTGATTTCAGCAAGCTGGACAAAAATCAGGAATATGACATAAATGCGGAGTTTTTCAACAAGGGGCTTCAGGATGAGGTGCTCAATGACAATATAGCATTTGAAATAAAGAGAGAGCACTATGTATTTATTAAGAAAGTAAGAGATTTGTTTGAAAAAAATGGCATAAAGATAAAAAAGTTTTATCTCATGGGAACAATAATAGATTTGAAGGAAAATGAAATAAATATCTCATTGCTTAAATCCTCCGACAGCAGAAGAAGCAATATAGTATGGCCCTGCAAGGAGATATTTATATTTGAAGACAGCAAGAACAAGCTTGATGACATGCTGTTTAACAACCAGATATCCGAAGAGGATTATGAGTCTAATATTGAAATGCTGAAGGACGAATTGAGCATTTATGACAATGATGATGAGCACCGCTACCTGAATTAGAATTGTACTGTAACCATATGCATTTAAGTTAATAAAATAATATAGGGTTTTCAGCATCATAAAGGAGGAATGTTATGGAGCTTTATATTATAACCTTTAAGCATGGAAGTTACGCAGTGGCGGCATACAATAAATTACAGGGATATGGTGTAAGGAATATAAGGGCATCGCAGACGCCCTTCAGTATAAAAGGCGAATGCGATATGTGTATAAAAGCATACGGGCAAGATACACTGGATATAGTGCTAGATGAATGTAAAGGAAGGTATCCCGTAAGCAACGTATATCAGGAAGTGAATGAAAACAGCAGGACATATTACAGGCTGCTTTCATAGAAAATTTATAGCGGGCTGTTGCATGTAAATAATGCAGCAGCTCGTTTGGCAGAACAGGAGGAATATAATGAATGAAGTAATTGATTTATTAAAATCGCACACATCCATACGAAAATTCAACGGAGAGGAAATTAAAAAAGAAGATGTGGATGTGATTGTTGGTGCTGCCATGCGCGGAGCTACAGCAGGGAATATGATGGCTTACAGCATTATTAAAGTTCAGTCTGAGGATATGTTGAAAAATCTTGCTGTAAGCTGTGATAATCAGCCATTTATAGCCGATGCAAAATTAGCTCTGTTGTTTGTTGCCGATAATTACAAGTGGCATAAATATTTTGAGCAGCGCGGTATTAACGAGGAATTTCCAGATTACAAGGGACCCAGCATCAGCGATTTCATGCTTGGTGTGGAGGATGCAATGATTGCAGCACAAAATGCCGTTATAGCTGCAGAAAGCTTAGGTATAGGTACCTGCTACATAGGTGATATTATGGAGCAGTGTGAATATCACAGAGAATTGTTTAATTTGCCAGAATACACCATGCCCGTTGCATTGGTGGTAATGGGATACTATGACACTAAGCCTAAATTGAGAGACCGCTTTGATAAATCATTTGTTGTATTTGATGAAGTCTACCCTGAAATAAATAATGATTTCATCAATGAAATGTTTTCAGAAGAGGAGAAAAAGGATAAGGATTTTGCACCTAAATTTTACAAAAGGAAAATGGATGCACCATTTTTCAAAGAAATGATTCGGTCAATAAAGATTTACTTGAAGCAATGGGAATAAGATATTCGCGCGATAATCTTACTGAAGCCAGAATGAAAGCCTATTCCTTCGAGGAAAATTAAAAAATCTTTTTAGAAATAAACAGCAATTGCATGGAAATAGTTTTTAGACGCAATTGCTGTTTTTATAAAAGATTAACCGTCCAACTAATGACTGAAGTGAACCATTTTTGCTAGACGAAAAAATAAATCTAATGAAAGAGGTTATTTTTATGCCAAAAGCGAATTATCACATAAAATAAGCTGAAAAACCTTTAAAAAATTTTTTGATTATTGTTGACAAAAATAGTGGGGTATAATATAATTAGCTGTACCCTACTAAAACAGTGGGAATTAAATGAGAGGAGAGCAGTTATGATTTTATCTACTAAGGGCAGATATGGATTAAAAGCAATATTTGAGCTTGCCCTGAATTACGGTTCGGGACCTGTTTCTCTGAAAAAAATATCAGATAAATATAATATTTCCGAAAGTTATTTGGAACAACTTTTTGCAAAGCTTAGAAAAAGCGGTTACATAGATACGGTGAGGGGACCTCAGGGCGGCTACATGCTGGCTAAAAGG
>DNNV01000355.1:0-2628 GCA_003497505.1 Clostridiales bacterium
TTTATTTTCTTTTTTCCAATAATACTTACAGTGGTTTATGCGGATTATGTATTGACGTCTGCAACAGCGCTCTTATCTGTTTTTGCTGTTATGATATCTGAGTTTTTCATAAAATGGGATGTTGATAAAATTAGCATATGGGCGGATTCGGTGCGATTCGTCGAGTTTATAATTTCTCTGTTTATTCTTTCTGCTGCCTACGCTGTATGTATGGTTGTCATACGCTATGAGCGGGAAAAAAATGTGGCAGGTATACAGAAGGAGATTGAGAGGCATGAGCTCAGGCAAAGGCTCAATATTGACGAACTTACAGGTATTTACAACAGAAAGGCACTGCATAGCGCAATCAGAGACATAGAAGAGGATGAAGAAGGAACGACATATGTATTTGTTATGATAGATATAGATAATTTCAAATTACTGAACGATACGCTCGGCCATTTGATAGGAGACCAGTGCCTTATGGAAATGGGCAGAGCAATGTCCGAGAACTGTGAAGACGGTTTGCCATTCAGATTTGGCGGTGACGAATTCTGTATTTTATTCAAGAACAGAGATGTTGACAGTGTGGTGAACATATGCGCGAGGATACAGAAATACATGAATGAGGCGGCAGTAAGAATATTGCCTGACAGAGAGCTTACGGTCAGCATCGGAATAGCAGCCCACGGACAGAGGTCGGATATTGCCCGCATGGTTGTCAATGCGGACCATGCTCTGTATGAAGCTAAGGTCTTAAAAAATACCATACATACATATAAACCGGGAGAAGGCGCAATATAGAAGCTGATATGGCTATTAGGAAGGAGTTACACCCCTTCCTCGTTAAAATCAGGTATGAAGCTTTCCGACTGTGTTTCTCCCTCCTGAATAAATCCGTTTTCAACTCCTATGCTTATGGCATAATCTATAAGCTCCTCGTATTCGTCATAAGTCACAGTTCTGTTTATTTCCGGATACTTTTCTACATGGGTGAGAGGCGTATACTGGTTCATTATACTCATGTATATTTTGTCTCCGAATGTTTCGTGCAGATACTTAATAATCTTTTTGGAATCCTCAAGATATCCCGGAAGCATCATGTGACGGACTATCACTCCCTTTTTCATGATGCCCTCCGAATCAAATTCAGGCATTCCAACCTGCCTTGACATTTCCTTTATTGCTTCTGATGTATAGTAAAAGTAATCAGGACAGTTTGAGTATTTAAGGGAGACAGTTTCGTCCATATATTTTAAATCTGGCAGATATATGTCAACGATGTCTTCCAGCAATTTTAATGTTTCAACTTTTTCATATCCACCGGTATTGAATACTATGGGAATTGTTAAACCGCTTTGACGGCTGAGGGTTACAGCTTCAACAATGTGAGGTATATAGTGGCTTGGAGTCACAAGGTTGATGTTGTGTGCGCCCTTTTGCTGAAGTTCCTTGAAGATTTCCGACAACCTCTCAATTGAAATTTCTTTACCGGTAAGTCCTCTCGAAATATTATAATTCTGGCAATATACGCATCCTATGGAGCACCCGCTGAAAAAGACAGTGCCTGAGCCTCTTCCGCCGGAGATGCATGGCTCCTCCCACATGTGGAGAGCCGCTCTTGAAACAATCAGGGTATCAGATTCTCTGCAATATCCTTTTTTACCATTCAGCCTGTCTGCATGGCAATTTCTCGGGCACAAGGTGCAATCAGACAATAGATTTACATAATTTAAAAAGTGAATATCCATAAACAACCTCTTGAATAATATGATGAAAATTATATCACCATATTTGTAAATCAACAATACTATATTGGAGTTGATAAATTTCGACATTATTTTTATTAAAAATCTTTTTCTTGAAATAATTATTAGTTTTCGCATAAATTTTAATGTTTAAAATACGACTGTATAGGTATATAAGTAAATAACAAATGATAAATGACAAACCGGAAGGGGGAGGGTATATGTATAAGTTGAAAAATGCTCATGTTATACCTTTTGCTGCAAACGCAGATTCCGCTGCGAGAATCGGCACAGGCGAAAACTACGAGGAGATATGCGCTGAAAATGGTGGGGATATAAATATTGAAGAAAACATAAAGATAAACGATGAATTGTTCATAAATGCTTCGCATGAGCTTAAAACTCCATTGAACATAATTTACAGTGCAGCTCAGCTCATAGAGCTTTATATAAAGTGCGACGAGGAAAATGAAGGATTTGACAAAATAAAATTCAGCCTTGATTCGATCAAGCAAAACAGCTTCCGATTAATGAAAGTGGTAAATAATATGTTAGATCTACATAAAATTGAGACAGGGTTGTACAAGCTGAATCACAGGTATGTGAACATAGTTGAGCTTGTGGAGGAGGTTGTTAGCGCTGTATCCAAAATAATTGATGAAAATAAGCTGAAGTTTGTATTTGATACTAATTTGGAAGAAAAATATATGATGGTGGATGTAGAAGGAATTGAAAGAGTTCTGCTTAATATATTATCAAATGCCGTTAAATTTTCGAGGCAAGAAGGGGAAATAAATGTAAATGTCTTAGTAAAGGACGATTCGGTAGAAATATCCGTTGAGGATGAGGGCATAGGCATTAAGAAAAATTATCTAAATAACATATTCAATAGATTTGGACA
>DNNV01000355.1:2757-5725 GCA_003497505.1 Clostridiales bacterium
TTGGACAAGTTGATAAATCTCTTTCAAGAAAAGCAGAAGGCAGCGGTACAGGCTTAAGGATTGCAAAAGCTATAATTGAAATGCACGGAGGAAGCATAAAGGTTTCAAGCAAGATGGGAAAAGGAAGCATATTCACAATAAAGCTTCCGTGCAGAAAAAATGAAAATATATATTCATTGGATAATTGCAGAGTTATTAACTATGATAGTTTGGGTGAAATGGTGAGAATAGAATTTGCAGATGTAGATAAGAGCAGTTGAATTAAATGTTGAATAAGGGCACTGAATGCTATATTATATCAATAAAATTACAATTAGGAGCGACTTGTGAAAAACACATTTTTTTATGATACTGAAATCGGAAGGATGTCCATAAGTGATAATGGAACAGAAATTATATCAATGGAAGTTGCGGAAGACATCAGTGAATGCACATCGAACATACATGAGACAGAGCTCATAAGAAAGGCATATGAACAGCTGGCAGAGTATCTATGCGGCAGAAGAACTAGCTTTGACCTGCCGCTGAATCCCGATGGAACAGAGTTTCAGAAGAAGGTCTGGGATGCCCTTTGCAATATTCCATACGGAGAGACGAGAAGCTATAAGCAGGTGGCCGAAGCTGTAGGAAATCCAAAGGCATCAAGAGCGATCGGAATGGCAAACAACAGAAATCCTATAATGATTTTCATACCGTGCCATAGAGTAATTGGTGCGGACGGAAGCTTGGTTGGTTATGGCGGCGGACTTCATATAAAGGAAAAACTGCTTTTCATTGAAGGGGTGCTGAAATGAGAAAGGGTGATTTCATATGGCTTATTACGTTGACGGCCTTTGTGACCATTTTAGTCGTTCCATCTACAAGAGAGGCATTTATGGCATTTACTTCATCCATGCCCTATATAGGAGGTTTTGTTAAATTTGCTCTTCTCGCCACCATGGGTGATTTGCTAGGAGCAAGGATTGTGAAAGGATGTTACATAATTCCCCCAGGTATAATATTTAGAATTGCTATATGGGGACTTATAGGAATGATGGTTTCTCTGGTTTTTACGATATTCATGGAAGGTGCAAAGGCTGCACAAAATGCCGGTTTACTGCCACTTAAAGGGGTTACGGCCGCTCAGGCATTTTTTGGCAGTGCAGTTATGAATCTGACATTCGGCCCCATGATGATGGCTTTTCATAAATTTACGGACTTATATGCTGATGCAAGGTTCGGCAACAGAGAGACGGTTACTCTTAGCAGTCTGGTTGACAGGCTGGACTGGCATTCACTGGTTGAGTTCAGCTGGGTAAAGACATGCATATTTTTTTGGATACCTGCTCACACGGCGGTATTCATGCTTCCTGGTCAATATAGGGTATTGGTATCGGCATTTCTCTCTATTGCTCTGGGTTTGCTGCTGGCGCTTGCAAAAAGAGAAAAACCCAGTGGTGCTGTCAACAGATAGCGTGTTTGTTTCGGGATAAATCAGGGAGGATGCAATGCCCACTACGTATGCCCATTATTGCTTCGGCCATGAAGTGCTGGAACTGCTGGATGGAAATATAAAGAAAATAATTAATGAAAATATAACTTTATTTAACATAGGGCTTCATGGCCCGGATATCCTGTTTTATTATAAGCCTTTGAAAGCAAATGATATAAGCAGGACAGGCCACAGCCTACATGGTATGAATGCAGATTTGTTTTTTGAAAATGCAAGGAAAATCATTCGGTCATGCTCGGATTATGAGGGAGCGGCTGCCTATATAGCAGGATTCATATGTCATTTCATGTTGGATAGTCAGTGTCATCCTTTTATAAGACAGAAAGAGAGAGAAAAACTTTCTCACGGCACTATTGAAACGGAATTTGATAGACTTTTCATGCTGAAAAACAATTTGAATCCTGTTTCGTTCAGACCCACATCCCATATTGCGGCAAACTCACGCAACGCGCGGGCGATATCGTGGTTTTTTGATGGAATTTCTGAGAAGGATGTGTATAAAGCATTGAAGTCGATGAAATTTTATTTGGACTTTCTCGTTTCGCCAGACCAGGCTAAAAGGGCTCTAATAACGGCAGGACTCAGGATGTCAGGAAATTATGACGGTATGTCGGGCCTGGTCATGAGCTTTGAGCCGGTTAAAGAATGCATTGGAATTAATGGTGCATTATACAGGCTTTATACCGAAGCAATTGAACCTGCTTCCATGCTGATAGATGAATATTACAGGAATGTGGATACGGAGAAAGAGCTGAATGAACGGTTTAGAAGAAATTTTGGATGATGAAAAGGCTGACAGCGTAACCGCGAAAATTTAGTATATGCTTCACACCTTATAAAGCAACATACATAATATAATGTATAATACTTAGAGGATGTGAACACATGGTAAATGATTTTATCAACAGCCAGACATATAAAAACTTACGGGCGGCTTTCGAACTTGAAGCAATGGAAAGCACAAAGTACAATATCAGTGCCGAGCAGGCGCGGCGAGAAGGATATCAGCAAATCGGCAACATATTTGATTTGACTGCAAGGAACGAACAGCAGCATGCGGAAATATGGATGAGATTTATGCTGCAGGGAACAATGCCCACGACACTTGAGAATCTCGAGACCGCAGCAGAGGCTGACGGATACGAGGGAAACGAACTGTTCATGCAGTATGCGGAAGCAGCCAGGACAGAAGGATATTTTGATATTGCGAATATGTTTGAAGGTATTGCCCTTATTGAACGTCACCAGCAGTATAGATTTAATCAGCTTGCTCAGAACATACGAAATGGTCAGGTTTTTTGCAAGACATACAGCACGGTATGGGTGTGCATGATATGCGGAAACCTTGTATGGAGTGACTGTGCGCCTGAAATATGCCCGATTTGTCATTATCCGCAGGGGTATTACCAGCTTAACTGTGAAAATTATTAAACAGGAATGAGACGGCCTCCCGTTTTACAGGATTTCTCTGTAAAG
>DNNV01000143.1 GCA_003497505.1 Clostridiales bacterium
TTTTTTATGCGCTATTATAATATATTGTTTTTGGGTATAATACAAAAAACAATATAAGGAGGTATGCATATGAAAAGATTACTTTTTATGACATTAATATTACTCTTGGTTTTAAGCGCATGCAAGAACGGCAATATTGCGGAGCAGCCCGGCAATATTGCAGATACGTTAAAAATAGAAGATTATTATCCCATTACCGAAAATGTGAAATATATCTATAAAGGCGAGGGCAACGAATTTGCTTCGTATACAGTTTACATAGATTATATAAGCAATGGCAGAGTTCAGACGAGAACCAATAACGGCGGAACTGAAACTGTAAAGGTAATGGAACTGAAAAACGGACAGCTCACAGAGCTTATGAGCAGGAATGAAACATACTTCAGGGAAAACTTTACAGGCAGGGAATATTCCAACGGTAAAGTACTTCTGAAGGAACCCTTGAAGGATGGCAACAGTTGGTCGGCAGGAGAAGGTATAAAGTCCACAATCACCGGCATAGACAAGGAAGTAGTCACACCCCATGGCAACTACAGGGCAATTGAGGTTACCACTGAAGGCTCAAAAGGAACAACCTTGGAATACTATGCCAAGGTTGTGGGGCTTGTAAAATCAGTTTCAAAGGGTGACGGCTATGAAATCTCATCAACACTTTCATCCATTGAAAAAGATATGCCCTTAACACAGACCGTTACACTGTTTCATCCCGACATTGACGGTGTCAATTTAGATACTGTTGATGTTCAGGTGAACTTTAAAACAAATGATGAGGCAAAGGATGTAATAGCCGAAACCATCAAGGAACTTTCAGTATATGAAATACTGAGCACAAACACTAAAATAAACAAGCTTTATTTCGATGAGAAGAAAGAAAGCGTGCACATAGATTTATCCAAGGAATTTGTCACGGAAATGAATGCCGGCGCAGGCTTTGAGGGTCTGGTGTTACAAAGCATCGCAAACACCCTTGGAACCTACTACGGTGTACAGAATGTTTTCCTCACCGTTGACGGAGGACCTTATGAATCGGGTCACATACTTCTTAACGAAGACGAACCCCTGAAGGTAGATTACAGCAACATAAAAGCACCGAAATAACATATAGAAGACAATAAAAGCGAGGATACCTCGCTTTTATATTGCATATTCACTTAGGCTGATTATATTGCTTACTTTTGTTACTTCCTTTGCGGGGATTCCCACCACCGTTGAGTTGGGTCTGGTATCGTGGAGAACCACGGCATTTGCGCCCACCCTTGTTCCGGAGGCTATATAAATATTGCCCAATATCTTTGCGGAGCTTCCAATTGTCACATTGTCTCCAACGGTCGGGTGCCTTTTACCCTTTTCATTTCCGGTGCCGCCCAATGTTGCGCCATGGAACATGGTCACGTTGTTCCCTATAACGGCAGTCTCGCCTATGACAACTCCCATGCCGTGATCGATGAAAAATCCCTTGCCTATGGTGGCGCCGGGATGGATTTCTATGCCGGACCTATGTCTGCCTATGTTTGAAATCCATCTTGCCAGAAAATATCTCTTCTTTAAATAAAGGTTGTGAGATATCTTATATGCTATCATTGCTTTTATATGAGGGTACAGCAGAAATACTTCCAATCTGTTTCTTGCTGCGGGGTCCCTGTCAAATACAGAATCTATATCTTCAATTATTGATCTTACGAATGAAATCATACAATCATTCCCTTCTAATAATACTTAATCATTGACATATACTTTTCTCCGCCATCCGGTGATATGGTGAGTATTTTTTTATTACTTCCGTATTTTTCTGCAAGCTTTCTGGAAACAGCCACATTGGCTCCCGTTGAAATTCCTACGAGTATACCTGTCTTAGCTGATACCTCAACTGCTGTATCCATTGCTTCCTCTTCCGTAACGGTCAATATTTCATCCACATTTTCACCGCTGTATATTTGGGGAACGAAGCCTGCTCCTATACCCTGTATCTTATGAGGTGACGGGTTTCCTCCTGATATAACGGCTGATTTCTCAGGTTCTGCGCCTGCCACTATTATTTTTTTGTTATATTCCTTAAGTCTTTTTGACACACCCATCAGTGTTCCGCCTGTTCCAACCGCTGCCGCAAATATATCCAAGTCATTAAGCTGTTTGATTATTTCCTGGGCTGTGGTTTCATAGTGAATCATCGGGTTCGCCGGATTGTTGAACTGGTCAGGCATAAAATTATTGGCGTCTTCTTTTAAAATCTCATTCGCCCTTTCAATTGCGCCCTTCATTCCTTTTTGCGCCTCCGTAAGAATCAGTGTGGCACCATAGGAGGAAATCATTGTTCTTCTTTCCTGACTCATGGATTCAGGCATGGTTATGATTACCTTGTATCCCTTAAGCCTGCCTATGAGAGCTAAGCCTATGCCTGTATTGCCGCTTGTGGGCTCCACTATTATACTGTTTTTCTTTAAATATCCCTTTTTCTCCGCATCCAGAATCATTCCAAGGGCAGCTCTGTCCTTGACGCTTCCTCCCGGGTTGAATTTCTCCATCTTAATAAAAATATTTTCTCCCGGAAGCTGTATTATGGGAGTGTTTCCAATTAAATTTAATGCTGTGAAGTTGCTCATATCTTATCATCCTTTCAACCTTGAACTAAAAATATATAGCTAATACATATCGCATATAAAACGCAGTCAAAAAAACAAAAACTCCTGTCTCAATGAGACGGAGTTATCCGCGGTTCCACTCTTTTTGGCATATTGCCCACCTTTTATAGCACTATCATGCTACTATACGATAACGGATATGCTCCGCAGCAGCCTACTTTAAATAAAATAAATTTCGGTGCTGTACTCCGAAGGGCACTTCATATATACTTCCAATAAGCATCTTTTCAGCTAAGGGATGCTCTCTCTGAAAATTCAATATATATTACTTTCCTTCTTCACTGTATTTCCTACTAATTTAGTTGGGTATAATTTTTCTTTATTATATTACATTGATTTATAAAATGCAACTGTTTTTTGAAAAATATTTTTGAAATTATTAAAATCAATAATTTGCAGTAATTTGAACACTTACAGTACCCTTGTACCACAATTTTTAATTTTGTTTATGAAATTATAGGTGATTTTAGCTGTCAGTCCCCAGATTATATAATCCCCATATTTGTAGAAATAAACCGGATACCTGATTTGTCCCCAGTTGTAGTTTTCGCCGTCATTGACCATGTGGTATGGAAAATCATCATCTGCTTTTGGGAGATAATTCATATAGTATTTCTCCGGCTCATTTTCCATGAGATAATCCAGCGGAACAAAAAAAAGCTCGGAAACCTCATCTTGGTTGTAGTTGATTTCGTCTGCGCAGGTATTCTTGATAATTCCGGCAAACGTGTAGATAAAGGAGCCCAATTTGTTCGTTGCATAGTCAAGCTCGGCTATTATCTCAATATCCGCCTCATTTATATTCAGCTCCTCGTGTGTTTCACGGACCGCGGCATACGCCGGGCTTTCATTTTCTTCTATCCTTCCTCCCGGAAATGATATTTCACCGGGCTGACGGATAGATTTCGACCTTACCTCATAAATGAGGTGGATTTCCCCGTCTATTTCTATCATGGGCACAAGCACCGAAAATCTCACGTCATCATCTATGGGCTTTGGTTCCATATTTTTTAT
>DNNV01000258.1 GCA_003497505.1 Clostridiales bacterium
CGAGCTTACATAGTATTCACAGGTGAATTCCTTAGGTATGCTGGCTGTGATCTCAATACCGATCTCCTCGAAAACAGACTTTGCGATTTCCTCCACATCATCATCATTATCGAAATATTCGGAAACAGATTTAAGATTGTTCAACTTGCTTTCAAGCTTCTCAAGATCCTCATCATCTATGAAAGGAAGCGTCTGAACAATGAATCCTCCTGAGGATTTAATTCTGTAGTCTATGTCTACAAGCACGCCGAGGGCAACTGCTGAATTTTGCTGCTCAGAAAGCCAGTAATACATTGCAATATCCTCTCCTATTTCACCTGTAACTATATCAGTGCTTCCAACATAAGGCTCCCTAAGCCCCAGGTCCATCATAACCGTAACCTTTCCGTCTGTGCCCACAGCACCGCCAACATCAAGCTTTCCGTTGGGCTTCAGAGGCAAATCCACTCCCGGATTATCAACATAGCCCTTTACGTGGCCGCTGTTGTCGGATACCGCAAGTATTGTACCCAACGGGCCTCCTCCGTTTATATTTATTGTCAGCCTGTCATTTTCATTTTTCATCATATATCCCATCATCAGACCTGCAGTAAGTGTTCTTCCAAGCGCTGCTGAAGCCGTTGGTGTTGTGTTGTGAAACTTTCTTGCATCCTCAACAGTATTTGTTGACTTTACCATGAAAAGTCTGAATGTTTGTTTCTTATCTATGGCTCTTATCATGTAATCCATAATTTTTTCCTCTTTCATTATCAATTTGTTTAAGCGTATCATTTTTTGGATGCACAGAATACTGCTCTTAGCGAATCATCCTTAAGCGGTCCCTCGTTATAATCGTCATAAATTTCGATATCCGAAAAGCCTGATTTCTCCAAAAGCCTTGTTATTGTATTTGTACTGTGAACGTACTGAGTCTGCACCTCATTTATTCTGCTGTATTTTTTATTCAATGAATCCTGTACAAAAAAATTTATTTCCACATTTACTGAGTTGCTCTCCTCATCATGTATATTTTCCCACACATAAAAAATATCACCGTCATCATATACATATGTATCATTGAACATGCTGTCATACTTATACTTTGTGCTGATATCGAAAATAAATCTTGAATTGTCCTCTAAATGATTATATATATTTTTAAAAAATCTATCTGCTTCATCTTCTGTAATATAATTTACTCCATCGCAGCAGCAGATGGCAGCATCAAATTTATCATCGATTTTAAAATCTGCCATATCCATATTCAACAGCCTAATGCTCGGGTTTCTTCCAATTTTTTCGTTTGCCCTCATGAGCATGTCCTGTGAAAGGTCGAAAGCGGTCACTCTGCGGTCAAGGTCGGCCAGCATGCAGGTTATACTACCTGTGCCACATGCCGCTTCCAGTATTTTTTTGCTTTCTTTTATTTTATCTGTTATAAAGGATGTCCATTTATCATAATCCACATCATTCATAAGCAAATCATAAATCTGCGAAAATTCCTTGTAGCTTTTATTAAGCATCTTATTTCTTCCTTTGCTTTTTCTTGGCAGTCATCAATCCGCCGATTCTGCCTGTTTCCTTGGCGGTGAGTCCTCCCCAGCCAAGCTCGTGTACCTTATCCATCAGGCCTATTTCTTTTGCTATTTCTAACTTCATAAGGTCATCAGCCGTGAGCGCTTTTTTCTTATTTTCCTTCTTCACATTATTTTCAGCCATAATTACCTCCTTAGCTAAGATTATTATGGTTGAAAACATATAAATTATTCCTGTTTTTCCTTTTTAATAAGCAGTATCGCCCTGATTTCCCTGAGCAGAAGCAATATTTGATTCAAGGTGTATTGTAGACTTATTAAAATTATAAAAAACATTACAATCAGTATTATTTTTATTTCTAATCTCATTGTTTCCTTCCATGTATGACCGTATTTCCGGGCATCTGTAATATTGGTATTATATCGTCATTTTTTATGTATGTCAATTGTCTGCAGGACGTAAGGCTATGTTTTGAAATTCAACTTATTGACAGATACAAAAAAAATATAATGAACACATCTCAGATATGTTCATTATTATTTGTCATCCATTTATGCTCTGTACGGTAAAGCCATGCTTTACACAATAAATATAAAGTCTTCCTTTCGGCATGTAAGGTATTCTCAATGCAGCACTCTGTTCCGGATACATTCGCGTTAAGAAAAGCTTATCACTTTTCACGTAAGCGGCAAACAGAATATAATGCTCTCTGCTCATTTCATGGTCAATTGTAACGTAGTAGTCCGTGTCTGTCATCTCTGCCTTAATATCCGGAGTATTTTTATCCACAGCCGGCGTAAGATGCTCAAGCTTTCTTCCACAACAGAAGATTGAAGCACTGCCTGTGCTTGTGAGGATGTTTCTGCAAGACGGGCACACATAAAACCTGATTTTGTCTATATTTCCGCTGTCCGGACGATTGAGAGTAATTTCCCCCTCCATCATCTGTGCCATATCCGCGCCCAGTATTACCGACAGCTCGGACCACAGAGATACGTCGGGACAGCCAAGTCCGCACTCCCATTTTGATACGGTCTTGTTGCTTATATTAAGAGCGTCCGCCATATTTTGCTGCGTAAGACCTTTTTCCTTTCGGAGCCTGGCAATCAAGCTCCCGATTTTAGCACAATCCATATTCATTCCTCCTATGGACAGTATAACCCGCACTACAGATATCTTGCAATAATTTTTACCAAATGCGCTGGCAAAGTTTTAAGCTCCGTGATATTCAGGGTATTTTCAGCGCCGTAAATTTCGCTTATTACATCCTTATCCTGACCGATTGCTGCAGCCAGAAATATAATGCCCTTTCGTCTGTATTCCTGCAGAGTTCTTTTCATATCTTCCTCTGCGAGCTTGCCTGCATAATCCGGCATTGCCTTAGGCTGCCCATCACTGATACTGATGCACAGCTTCGTTGCCTGAGGTGCTTTAAACAGACGCTCGGATATAATACGAAGTGCCATTCCGTCTCTGTTGTTGCTTCTTCCTTTAATATTCATGAGTGAATATTTTTCATCAGCATCCCTGCTTTCAAAATCCACATATGAATATACCGACATTTGTTCTCTTTGGGAGCGATCTGCCGTATCTCCGTAAATCATAACAGGGATGTCGCAGCTTATACAAAATTCATAAAGTGCAATAGCAGCCTGTTTTGCTGCATCAAGGCGCCCAAACGCCGACATTGAAGCAGATTCGTCAATGCGCAGAGCAACTGCAAGAGACGGATTTTCTTCCGGAGGCCGTTTTCTCGCAAACCATCGGAAGTCTCTTGAAGCAACACGCTCAGCACAAAATTTTGTTCCGTAAAGCTGTGCTCCCATAAATTCTGATGAAATTTCATGTTCTAAAACAGGTGTAATTTTTTGTACCATTTCTTTTATTACAGGCATCAAGGCCGTTGATTGCTTTGCATATTCTGCCTTGTTCTCGTCAGTAACCTGAGGTCGGTGTACAATAAGCTTAACCTGTTCGTGAAGGCTGCCCTTCACATATTCCCTTGCTTCCTTGTTCAACTTCTTTCGAAATAACTGCTTCTGCTGTTCATCCTGATGCTCATCCTTCATTTCATGGTATATGGCATCACCTTCTTCACCCTTATCACTGCCCTGTGTGCTTTCAGTCACATCGGAATGCCTTTGGGAATGAGCCTCGCTTTCCGCAGATTTGCGCAATCGTACAGCCTCAGGACTCACCTGTATGTCATCATCTTCAAAATATTCGCCATCTCCATCGAGATACAGCTCCATTACATCACCATTTTGAAGTACGGCACTTTTTAATTCCTTATCCTCCAACTGTTGAATAAGTTCCTTAGCTGAAAGTGCCTGCTCCAAAATAGATATTTCATCTGAATCCGTAGTAATTTTGTAAATCACCTTATTGTACATTGATTCACGGGCAGAAATTCCATCCGCAACCGCATTTACCCAGAAAATATATGAACGCATGCCTGCAACGCCTTTGATCGCTGTTGCTCTTGCCGTCTCATCCAACGCAATAATTATATCCGCCATTACAGACAGCATATCTTCATTGCAAAATCCTGTCTTCGCATGTGCACGTTCCATCATTACAGCTTTAGGCGGTAAATCCATCTTTTCTGTATGCTGGACACGGTCTCTCAATGCCTCGTTCAATGGACGGCAACCGTTATAGCCCCTATTTGTAGTAATAACCGCAATAAAGTCAGGATGCCTGTGAACAATCCGTGTGGGAAGGTTAATGCTTCCGTCAGGCTCAAGCGCTGAATTGAGCGCCATCAGTACCGCGGCATCGCGTATAACCGTTGGCTCCTGTATCTCAAGAAGCCATCCGTTCTCATAGGCTCTCACTATTTCAGACGGATAAAACCTGTACTGTACCTCCCCGGTTCCTGAACCATCATCTAATACTGGAAGCACCGAGCCCAGCACATCCGATTTATCCATATCTGCAAAGCATGTTATCTTTGTATAGGGCAGGTTAAAATTTGCCGACAGAGCTTTTGCAAGCTGGGTTTTCCCCGAGCCTGCATCTCCTTCCAGCAAAATATTTGTTATTTTCATTTCCTCTCTGTTCCAGCTGCGTCTCACCTCGGCGCAAATGCGCCTTTCAGCTTCGCTTTCAACGTGTGTGGACGGTTTCTTCCAGACAAGCCTCTTCTCAGCTTCCGTAAGCTGTCTGGACGGAGACAGAGGATGTTTGTTTTCCATTTCTATAAATACTCCAATTCTTCTAAAATTCCCGAAATAACACGGAGACGCTCCCCGATTATTTCTCCCGAATCATTAATGGACTGCAAGAACATCTGTATGTTCTCATTAATATCAGGATTGTCTGTGCATACTGAAACAGGCATAACTCCGCCCTGCAATCCAACCCGTTCAACCGACGGTTTTTCCGGGTCATACAGAAGCGGAAGCCTGTATGCTTCTCTGAAGTACAAAAGAGTACGGCTCAGGAAAATCATCAGATCAAGAATCCTGTGCACAGGCAGCTCCATATCCATCACTAGCTTTCCACCCTCTTCTCTCCATATTTGTGCCGCAATCTGTGCATTCTGATTTTCTTCAAGCATTGGCTGTCCCAATGTAAGCTTCTTAATATCAGATTTATATGCATTTCTGCCGTCAATTTTATCATAGCCTTCTGCTGTTATTACTATGTTTTCATTCATTTCCATATCCTCCTCGCCATACTGTCCGCTTGAAGGCACTGCTCAAGCAGCTCTTCCAATTCTTCTCTGTGGTCTTCCTTGGGGTCATCATATTTTAAAGTCTTCAGCACGGAAACTTCAAATCCATCTTCACCATGCTTATTCCATATTTCCTGAAACTGTCTGTTAGGGTGTCCTCCCGACAAAAGCTTGAAGCGTTCGCTGTTAAAATATGCTTTTGTATCCTTAGTGCTGCCCATAAAACTTTCACCCGTTGCGATGCACCTGAACGAAACCACTCCCATCTCAGGTCTTCTGTTTCTATATTCTTCAAGCAGCTCCTTTTTTCTTCTCATATCCATTTCTTTCACCTCTGCATCATTGTACATGCTGCATATATTAAAATCAATCCACGCTCCGTAGATATGTCATACTAAAGCAATAATGTTCTTTCAATCCTAAAATTGAAAGAACATTATTATATCACATATTAAAATACAAATTATACGGCACAACTTAAATTATTATGTCCCTATTACTTCAATTAAAAGCTCATTACAGCAATATTTTCATATTTATTGTTGGAATTCAGCTTGAACTTACCTACCTCTTCACTCAATGCAGCAGCCTGTGCAGACATTTCCTCGCTTGTAGCGGAGTTTTCTTCAGCTGTTGCCGCATTGGTTTGCACTACATCTGATATCTGAGAAAGTCCCTGCATTATCTGTTCAATTGCGTCAGCCTGTTCAATAGATGCCTTCTCTATTTTATCTATGCTTTCGGTCACCTTTGCCTCCTTTACTCCCACATCCTGAAGAATTTGTGCTGTGTGTTCTGTAATCTGAGAGCCCTTCCTCACGGTGGCTACAGATGTTTGTATAAGCTCTGTGGTCTGCTTAGCCGCCTCAGCAGATTTTGCGGCCAGATTTCTTACTTCATCCGCAACAACCGCGAACCCTTTTCCTGCAGTACCTGCACGCGCTGCTTCTATCGCTGCATTCAATGCAAGAATATTTGTCTGGAATGCAATGTCTTCAATAACCTTCGTAATGTTGGTTATCTTATCTGATGCGGCTCCTATGTCCTCCATTGCTTCTGTCAGCTGCTGCATTTGCTCATTGCCGGCATTTACACCATGTGCTGCTTGCTCCACATATTCTGTTGCCCTTTTGACATTCTCAGAGTTCTCCGAAGCCTGCTCTGCAATTTTAGTAACGGATGCACTTAATTCTTCAATCGATGCTGCCTGCTCTGTTGAACCAGAAGCGAGCGCCTGTGCACCGCTGGATACCTGGTCTGACCCCGTGCTTACCTGCTCGGCAGCAATGCTGATATTCTCCATAGTATTATTCAGATTTAAAACCGTTTCCTCAATAACATTTTTAAGTATAGCAAAATCTCCCGGATAATCCATATCCACATGAATTTGCAAATCACGCTGTGATATGCGCACAAACTTTTCTATAACGTCGCTAAGGACGTTGCTTTGCAGCATATTTGTCTTTTGGATCAGCATTGCCATCTGCCCAATCTCATCGCGGCTTTCATATTTTATCTCAGTCTTTATGTTTCCTCTGGATATTTCACCGTAAACATCCACAATTTCTTTAATCGGAGTAAGGATCGACTTTCTTATAATGATAATTACTCCGATTGTAATTAAAATCGAAACTACAGAAACTGATATAACAATTA
>DNNV01000257.1:0-1297 GCA_003497505.1 Clostridiales bacterium
TTGCTCCCTCTGCAGCACCCGCACCTATTATTGTGTGAAGCTCATCTATAAACAATATTATATTTCCCGCGGACTTTATTTCATCCACAGCACTTTTAAGCCTTTCCTCAAATTCTCCCCTGTACTTGGCTCCCGCAACCATGCCTGCCATATCAAGGGTTATGACTCTCTTACCCTTCAATGTTTCCGGTACGTTACCCTTAACTATTTCCTGCGCCAGTCCCTCAGCAATCGCTGTCTTTCCAACTCCTGGCTCTCCTATGAGGCAAGGATTATTTTTTGTTCTCCTTGACAATATCTGTATTACTCTTTCAATTACATCTTCTCTGCCAATTACAGGGTCGAGCTTGCCTTCTTCAGCTCTTTGATTGAGATCTGTTCCATATTTGTCTATGGTCTTTGTCCCGGTCTGGGGCTGTGCTGCACCCTGTCCGAAGCTCTGCGAATTTTCTGAACCTCCGCCGCCGCTCCCCTGCTTTACTGCCTCAACCACTTCCTGCTTCAATTCATTTAAGCTGACTGCAGACTTGATTATCTGTGCACCTATTCCCTCTCCCTCATCTATGAGACCTAAGAGAATGTGCTCCGTACCTACATAGGGTACTCCCATCTGAGATGAATATTGGCGTGCCAGCTCTATTACATACTTGCTTCTTGGGCTTATGGCAATGTATTCAGGTACATTCTCTCCCATTCCGGTAGTGCTTTTTACAACCTCTCTCACCTTTTCAACATCTATTTTATTTCTCAGTATTTTACCTGCTATACCATCACTTTCAAGCAGCAGTCCCATAAGTATATGCTCTGTTCCAAGCACATTCTGCCTTAATCTCTTAACTTCTTCCTGCGCTAATTCTATGGCACTTTTTGCAGAATTATTGAATCCGCTCATCATAAATTTCGTCTCCTTTACCTATTATTTATGTTTATTGTCTTGCCAGTTCATTTCTGACAACCTCTGCCCTCTTGCCGTCTCTTTCCTTGGGCAGCAGCTCCTTCCCGTATATAGAGGATAGATTGCTGGGCTGTATCCGGGTCATCAATCCGTATAAGTCCTTACCCTGAGCAGCCTTAATCATTTCCATATCACTTCCTAATTTCATAAGAGATAAAAGCCGCATAGCCTCCTCTGTAGACATCTTTCTTGCATTTGTGAGAAGCCCGTAAGCTCTATACACCTCATCCTCCAGCTCCTCATAGTTGTTCTTCCTGAGGTGCTCCCTTGTTCTTTCTTCTTTATCAACAATTTGTTCAACTATATTAGTAATTTTATCAATCAGTGTTTCCTCCGAGGCTC
>DNNV01000257.1:1497-3726 GCA_003497505.1 Clostridiales bacterium
CAGTGTTTCCTCCGAGGCTCCAAGCGTTCCCTGATTTGATATTTGATACAGATGTCCAAGTGATTTCGTTCCTTCGCCATAAACACCTCTTACCGCAACACCCAGCTGTGAAACTCCGTAAAGAAGCTTTTCTATCTGATTTGTAACAGACAGTGCAGGCAGATGAATCATTACTGATGCTCTCATTCCTGTTCCCATATTTGTAGGGCACGCTGTCACATATCCAAGGTCCTGGTCGAAAGCATAGTCAAGAGAGCTCTCTATAATATCGTCCGTCGCGTTGCCTAATTCCCAGCATTCCTTCAATGACATTCCCTTTTCGATTGTCTGTATTCTTATGTGATCCTCTTCATTGAGCATTATTGAAATCTTTTTGTCAGGACTTAATAAAAACGCCGATCTTTCATTCCGCTCTGCCAATGCGGGACTAATAACATGATTTTCTATGAGGACATTCTTCTGAATATCAGATAAATCCCTCATGTATGTCAGCTTATATCCTGAATCCGCCTTTGCAACGGCACTGTTTACTTCCTGTATTACATTTTCCGCCTCTTCCTGCCCCATTTTGACAGGAAAGCGGTAATCCTTTAAATTTCTTGCAAGCCTTATACGGCTTGTTATTACTATATCTCTTTTATCCATGCCGCACCTCGCTTATAAATTACTTTCCATCTGTCTTATTTCATCTCTGATTCGTGCTGCCTTTTCATATTCCTCATTCTCGACAGCATATCTCAGTTGAGTTTTCAGCTTCTCAATATCCTTTTGTATCTTGAAGCTTCCTCCCGTCCTTTTTGGTATTTTACCATTGTGGGACCTGTATCCCTGAATATTTTCCACCACTGGCATCAGTCTCGGCTTAAATGCATCAATGCAGTCGCTGCATCCAAATTTTCCCGTATTTTTAAACTCCTCGTATGTCATGCCACACTTAGAACAGCTTTTTTCTGTTACATATGCGGCAGTATTGAAAGAGTTATTCAACATTGCTGAAAACAGATTTTCCATTGAAAAGTTCGCATTGAAGAAAGGCTGATTTTTCTTTGCGCACTCCTCACACAGGTGGCTCTCGGTCTTGTTCCCATTTATGATGTGAGTAACGTGAACCCTTGCCTCATTTTTTCCGCATTCATTACATAACATAATTATACCCTCCTGACTTTACACTAATCATCCTCAGATGATACCAAAATCATTTCCTTGAGCAGCACAGCTCTTATTTTATTCCTGTCATCATAGGGAACATTGACAAGAGCTCTGTCTCCCAATACACTCTGCATTATTTTTAGCTCCCTCCTGGAGATCAGACTTCTTTCATAAAGGGCATGAAGCAAATCAAATGCTTTTGTGTACGTAATGCTGTCACCTATGCTTTCATTCAGTATTTTCTTGAAATCATCCTCCCCGGATGAGCGCACTTTAAATATTCTGATGTACCCGCCCCCGCCTCTTCTGCTTTCCACAATGTATCCTCTGTCATTGTTAAACCGCGTCGTGAGCACATAATTTATCTGCGATGGCGAGCAGTCAAACTGCTGTGCAAGAATATTCCTCTGTATTTCCACCGCCCTCTGATTGTTGGCTTCAAGAAGCTCCTTGATAAATCCCTCTATGATATCACTTAAATTATTAGACATATTTCCACTTCCTTAGTTAAACTTTAACTTTGACTATCTTTGACCTTTGATTTTATTATAGCACTGTTTTTTCCTTTTTCAATAGTTATTTTAAAAAAATTTATGAATTTTATTCCCCATCTCATCTTATTTTATTTCCGCTTAACATCTTATATTTCTATTTTAATGTCAAATAAGCATTTATATAATAAAATTAGCAAAAAGCATGCAGGCCATTTAAAAAATTAGCACCAATCATCAACTTGCCTTGAAAAGCAAGGTCGTGTTTTCTGTGTCTTATTGACAATTTAGTGTTTTTATAATATAATTTATCTTTAAAACTATAATTTCAAGCTATGGCAGAATAATTTTGATAGTGCGATGAGGAGAGACAAATGTCTAATGAATTATTGAAATATGTTGGAAGCCAAATAAAAATGTTTCGTAAAATTAAAAAGCTGACTATCGATGATCTGGCAAAAATGATAGGCAAAAGCAAATCAACAGTATCAAAATATGAATCGGGAGAAATAGCTATAGATATTGCTACTCTCTATGACATAGCATCAGCATTGAATACCAGTATGGTTATTCTGACAGACTATCAGGA
>DNNV01000386.1 GCA_003497505.1 Clostridiales bacterium
TATTGTATTCTTATGCTATGACCTAAAACTGACACACAAAAGGCCGCGTTCACCACTCTACCATAAGAAGACAAGGAGAAATCCGGTAAAATCAATGATTTATGGCAGGACACTACATTATGGGCTTGAGTGTCTTTCCCGAGACCCGGTGCATGATGGTCTTTGATGTGCTTTCCCATGAGTCCCCCGTCGGTTCCAAAGGCAATTATAAGCAGACAAGAGCAGTTAAGTAGCTTATAATAAAAGATAACGATGACTTTGCCAAGTATCTTATTAAACCTATTTCAGAGTTTTATTTTATGGCCTTTTGAGAGCGCATCATATAAATTTTTGAGTGTTTTTGGATTTTCTACCGTACTATAAATGACCGGTTAATTTGAGCGTAACGAGGTGAAATTTTTGAATGATGTAAAAATTATAGCAGCAATTAAAGACGGTGATGAAACTGCAATTGATTATGTAATCAATAAGTATTCTAAGCTCATGTGGTCAATTGCGAGTGCTGTGCTGAAAAATTACTTCTTCCCCGAGCACAGTTTTTGACAATAGTGTTCCTATTGATGAACAGTATTTGCTTGTGGATGAAAACTGGCATAGCCATGACGCCAATTTCAAACTGCTGGCATCGAATGATATGGAAAATGCGTTGGTGCTTTCGGCAGCACTACCTTTACAGAAATACAAAGACACATACACTTTTCTTCCGTTATTTTACATTTATACATATGAAAAGTCAGAAATCATTAGCGATGACTATGCTTTTATTTATGGACAACTCCTTAGATTTTCTGAGCTTGAAGAGTACAAGGTTTATGAAGATGACAAATATGTGTGCTACGAAATGAGTAATCTAATATATTCCGATTTAATGGAATATGCACAGAGCTTTGTCAGTCGAAACGCTGATATTAGGTTTGACGAGCAGGTACAGAAACGAGTTGAAAATATCTATGCTTATTACAAAAAGAATATGAGTAACTGCTTTTACTATAAATAGTGTCAACGCAGATATAGAACGCCCAATTTTCTTCTCGCAACAGAAGAGCTGGTATTTGACAATTTGCGGGAGATTGTTTCTTTTGTATCCATGGCTCAGGACCGTTTTTTAAAGATAGTCAATGTCAAATATTTATGCAACAAGGCAGAAATGAGAAAACGGCATATCCATTATAGCTATACCGTTTCTCTTTCGCCTCACGATGTTTTCTTATGTGAGGCACATTATTGCGACCTTTTATTTATCTCCATCCTGCACCGCAGCCTCGTCCTGCCCTTTTTCCTTCAAAAGACATTCCACCGTTACTTTCGCAGTATCTTTGTCTCTCTGACATACGGCCGTAAATTTCATCAGCTTCTTCACGAGTGATTGTACCATCATCAACTTTTTCATCCAGAAATGCTTTCTTATTTTTTAACATTTCGTCATGAAATTCCTGCCATATTCCTTCATCATAAGTGGTTTCTCCATATGTCCTGTTGTTTAAATCAGGGCCGGTTGTAAAGGCATATGCTGTTGAAGCGGCCATAAGCACTATTGCCGCAACACCGGCGATTATAATTTTTTTCATTTTTACCTCCAAAATATTTATTTTCTATGGTTATAATATAAAATATAATTGTGGCGAAACTATGTCATTAATTCAAAAATTATATGTAAATATCTTTCTTAAAAACACACTTTTGCCACATATTTATTTTATTGTGTTATAATAGAAAAAGAGAGGTGATTATATGGCGACAATATTAATTGCAGATGATAACAGACAGATTACATCTATATTGGGGGAGTATGCCAGGAACGAAGGATTTGAAGTCAAAATTGCATATGACGGCAGGGCGGCAAAGGATATGTTTGAAAGATTTACCCCGGATATTGTGCTGCTTGATGTTATGATGCCTCAGATGGACGGATTTGAAGTGTGCCGTGAAATACGGCGGCAATCAAATGTTCCTATTATTATGATTACTGCAAGAGGAGAAGATTTTGAAAAGATAATGGGGCTGGATATAGGAGCGGATGACTATATTGTGAAGCCGTTTTCTCCAGGAGAAGTTATGGCAAGGGTGAGGGCAATAATGCGCCGATCAATGCCTGAAGATAAAAAGAGCAGTCAGATATTGGAATATGATAATCTGAAAATCAACATGGAAGATTATTCTGTAACAATCAATAATAAAGGTGTTTTGCTGACCAAAAAAGAAATAGAGATTTTATGGATGCTGGTTTCAAACAAAAATAAGGTCTTCACAAGAGAAAATTTATTGAACAGCCTGTGGGGGTATGATTACTACGGAGACAGCAGGACTGTTGATTCACACATAAAAAGACTGCGCTCGAAGCTGGGAGAATGTGAGAATTGGGAAATCAAGACCATATGGGGTGTTGGATATAAATTTGAGGTTAAAAAAGATGAATAATAAAATTGCCGTAAGACTTACTGCATACTTTTCAGCTGCGCTGTTGATATTTTCCGTTATAATAGGAATAATATTTATAAGCCTGTTCAAAAACAATGTTATAAGCATGCACAAAATAGAACTGGAAAACCGCGCGGTGAATATAGCGGAAGCAATATCCCAGTTAGCTGGAAGCTCGCATCTGGATTTTGGAAGAATGCACGGAAGAATGGGCGGAATGATGGATATGCAGGGAGGATTGGGGTCCTATCTGAGAAATTTAGATACAATCGCCATGGATGATGCATGGATCGTGGATGAAAATCTGAATCTTCTTACAACGGGGACAATGTCCAACATGCATTACAGTTACACGGATTTGCCGGAGGATGCAAATGTTGTAGTCAAGGATGTATTTAAAGGTGAAACCACATTCAGTGAAGGATTCAGCAAACTCCTGAACACACCTGCAATAACGGTGGGCACACCAATAATATCAGGAAACGAAATTATCGGTGCATTGCTAATACATTCTCCTGTAGAAGGTATTGATAAGGCTGCTGAAAAAGGATATAGAATCCTTCTTATCAGTATTTTTATTGCTCTTGTATTATCATTTGCTCTGTCGGCAGTACTTGCATCAGCATTTGCAAAGCCGTTAAAAAGCATGAAAAAAACAGCATTAATTTTAGCCGAGGGAAATTATGCGGTTAAAACAGGTGTTAAACGAGATGATGAAATAGGTGAGCTTGCGTCCACCATAGACTTATTGAGTCAGAGACTTGAAGAAGCAGGACGTGAAAGTGAAATGCTTCAAAAGCAGAGACAGGACTTTATAACAAATATTTCTCATGAATTGAGGACGCCGGTGACGGTTATACGGGGCTCCCTTGAAGCTCTGTGTGACGGAATCGTGCATGACCCAGAACGAGTAGAGGAATATCATCTTCAGATGCTGAATGAAAGTAAAGGGCTTGAGAGGTTGGTAAATGATTTGTTAGAGCTTTCGAGGCTCCAAAACACAGATTTCAGTATTGAAATGTATGAAATTAATCTTTGTGATATTTTAAAGGATGCCATAAGAAGTGCTTCGAATATTGGCAGGCATAAAAACATTACAATTGAATACATCAGTGATAGAGATATTTTCTTTGTCAAGGGTGATTATGGACGGCTGCGTCAAATGCTTATGATTATAATTGACAATGCAATTAAGTTTTCTTATGAAAATAGCAGAATTCAGGTTTCTCTTAAAGGAAAAACCGTAGAAATAAAGGATGAGGGAACAGGAATATCAGAAAATGAGTTGCCCCATATATTTGACAGGTATTACAGCGCTGCGCCTTCCGGCAATAAATCGGGGACAGGATTAGGGCTGACTATTGCAAAACAGATAGCATTAAGACACAATATAGAGTTGTCTGTTTTCAGCGAACATGGCAAGGGAACAGCGTTCACATTTAAATTTGCATAATATGAGAAAAATGTGTTGACAAAAATTCATTGTAGGTAATATAATATGAAAAATGAACTGTGATGGATCGAGTAAGACAGAGGCCGCAATAAAGAGAGGGAAGAGAAGGTGAAAGCTTCCTTTGCAGGACTGTTTGAAAACTAATCCGGAGTTAAGACTGAAAGCATAGTCGTAAGGTCTTGGTATGGATGCCTTAAATCTGTTGAGAAGTAACTAAGGTGGAACCACGAGCATCTCGTCCTTAAACACATTGTGTTTAGTGACGGGATTTATTTTTTTTAAAATTATAAATAAAAAATAAAATGGAGGCGGAAATGATAAAATTAACTTTACCTGACGGAAGTGTCAGAGAATATGAAGGAAAAGTATCAGCTTATGATGTTGCAAAAAGCATAAGCGAAGGATTGGCAAGAAGTGTTGTGGGAGCTGTCTACAACGGCAGAACAATAGGCCTAAAGGAAGAGATAGACCAGGATGGTACAATTAAGTTTGTAAAGTTTGATGACAAGGAAGGAAAGCATATTTTCTGGCATACTTCATCTCATATTTTGGCTCACGCCATTAAGAGGCTGTGGCCGGATGCAAAGCTGGCAATAGGTCCGGCTATAGACAACGGATTCTACTATGATATTGACTTGGATTACAGATTGACTCAGGAAGATTTGGAGAAAATCGAAGCTGAAATGAAAAAAATTGTGAAGGAAAGCCTTGAGCTTGAGAGATTTGAGCTGCCAAGAGCAGAGGCTCTGAAATTCACAGAGGAAAGAAACGAAACATATAAGACTGAGCTTATAAATGATTTGCCGGAGGATGCGATTATATCATTCTACAAGCAGGGAGATTTCGTTGATTTGTGTGCAGGACCTCACCTTGAATCAACTAAAAAACCGAAAGCAATTAAGCTGTTAAGCGTTGCCGGTGCATACTGGAGAGGAAGCGAAAATAACAAAATGCTCCAGAGAATTTACGGAATTACTTTTGAAAAGGCAAAGGATCTTGAAGACTATGTAACTATGCTTGAAGAAGCCAAGAAGCGTGACCATAGAAAGCTTGGAAGAGAGCTTGACTTATTTTTCATGTCCGAAGAGGGCCCGGGATTTCCGTTCTTCCTTCCAAAAGGAGTGGAAGTTAAAAACGAGCTGATGAAGTACTGGAGAGAAATGCATAAAAAGGCAGGCTATGTTGAAATAGAAACTCCGCTCATGCTTAACAGGCATTTATGGGAAGTGTCAGGACACTGGTACAACTACAGAGAAAATATGTATACAACAGTAATAGACGAGCAGGATTTCGCCATCAAGCCAATGAACTGCCCGGGAGGAATACTTGTATATAAAAACGCAATGCATTCATACAAAGATTTCCCAATGAGAGTTGCGGAAGCAGGAAGGGTTCACAGACATGAGTTATCGGGAGCGCTTCACGGATTAATGCGTGTAAGAGCATTCACTCAGGATGATGCACATCTCTTTATTCTGCCTGAGCAAATAAAGGATGAGATTAAGGGCGTTATACAGCTTATAGATGAAATTTACAAAAGATTCGGCTTCTCATATAAGCTTGAGCTTTCCACAAGACCGGAGAAGTTCCTTGGAGAAATAAAAGATTGGGATTTGGCGGAAGCTTCACTGAAGGCTGCATTAGATGAGCTTGAACTGAATTATGTAATAAATGAAGGAGACGGAGCTTTCTACGGACCAAAGATTGACTTCCACCTTACAGACTGTATAGGAAGAACATGGCAGTGTGGAACAATACAGTTAGATTACCAGCTGCCACAGCGTTTTGAAATGGAGTATGTGGGAGCGGACGGAGCGAAGCACAGACCTATCATGATTCACAGAACTGCTTTCGGAAGTATTGAAAGATTCTTCGGAATACTTATTGAGCAATATGCGGGAGCATTCCCTACATGGCTGGCACCGGTTCAGGTTAAGATACTTCCTATATCTGATAAATTCAGTGATTATGCTGAAAAGGTAAGAAAAGAACTCAGTGATTTGAACATAAAGGTTGAAGTAGATACAAGAGCTGAAAAGATAGGATATAAAATCAGAGAAGCTCAGCTTCAGAAGGTACCGTATATGTTTGTAGTGGGAGAAAAGGAAGCTGAAAGCAACACTGTATCTGTAAGAGAAAGACAAAAAGGCGATATAGGAAGCATGAGTATCGGAGAAATATGCGGAGTTATTCTGGATAAAATTAAAAGCAGAGAAAACGACTCAAATCAAACAGTATAAATAATAAAAAAGTGAATGGCGTAAAAGTCATTCACTTTTTTGAAATAATTTTTCATATGCGGAGCGATAAATTTGTTTTTCTGAAGTGGCCTTAACCAATGCTTTGTTTATGGATTTTTTTAGATAGGACTTTCTTTCTGAAAGCTCATTTCTGAGTGCATCCTCATCTATGGCAGTAATTTTAGAATCTTTCATCAAAAACTTACCATTTACCAGCACATGCTTTATTTTTACAGCTGGGGTGTGAAATATAAGCTCATTCATCAAGGATAAATCTGTTATGCCTAATACACTGTTTTTATCTGCTATAGCTAAATCTGCTGCATATCCTGTTTCAATAAAACCTGATGGAACAGGAAAATTGAGTACATTGCTTCCGTTCTTTGTCACCATGGCATACGCGGTCATTGAATCAATCCATAGGCGGTAGTCATTTTGATTGTTTCTTTGCATTAGCAGAAACAATCTCAGAATTTCAAGCATATTGTGGTTTGTCCCGCAGTTGGAGCCATCAGAACCTAAGGCAATAGGTATGTCACGCCTTATATATTCGTGTGCAGGAAAAATACCGCTGCCTAAAAATAAATTGCTTGCCGGATTTGAAACAACCACAGACCTTCTGTGGGCTACAATGTCCATCTCTTTTTCATTCAGCCATATGCAGTGCGCCAAAGAGGTGTTGGACTTAAGCAATCTAAATGAATCTAATTTTTCTATAATAGAATTATTGCCAGAAGACATCTGCTGCCACCTGGTTTCAAGAAGGTGGCAGTGAACAGACAGTCCGTATTTATCAGACATGTATGAAGATGCCTCAAGCAGCTCAGCATCTGCTCTTTGCGGAGAGTTTACACCCAAGATAACCTGAAGGGTGCCCTCAGGGCTGTGAAAATGTCTGATGAAGTCATCATAAAAACTCATATATTCTTCAATTGAAGGAAAATATTTTTTAGTTTCCTGTTCGGAAGATTCATTTTTCATTCCATGCAGAAAATCACAATCCCGAATGTTGTGAAGCATTGGTGCAAGTCCTGCCCTGAAGCCTGATTTACTGTATATCTCAGCTGCATTATGCGCTGTCTTCAAGTGAGGAAGGTGATCAACGCAGGCTGTTACTCCTGACCTCAGCATTTCACATATGCCGAGTGCAACAGACAGTTCCATGTCTTCACCGCTTAAAATACCCCCAAGATTTACAGTGTCAGATGACCATATTTCCAGCGGCTCGCCCCAGGAAGTTCCGCGGATGACGTTTGTATAAGAGTGATAATGGCTGTTGACCATTCCGGGCAGCACAATATCACCGCATAAATCTATGTATTCCTCATTTTCATGTGGAATAAGCATGCTTCCGGTTTCATGTATTATTTGACCGTCAATACGGATATCAATATGGTTAAATACTATTCCGTCCTTGTTGATTTGCAGAACCTTGCCGTTTTTTAAAAGCATAACTGCTCCTTAAAATTATAGTAAATTAAAGAATTCTTTCAGGTGCTCCGAATAGTCTCCCATACATACAAGGTAGTGGTTTCCTACAGGAGTATTAAAGAATTTATCCGAATCTTCCTTGCAGCTTACACGTATTTGAGTACGGCACTGATCTTTTTCATGAAGAGCTTCTTCAATATAAGCACCTGATATAAATCTGCGCTCAAGGTCACCTGATGCTTTAAATACAGTGGCAGGTCCCTGTGGTATGTCACCTGCAACGGCAACTCCGATATTTGATTCAAAATGTGTGTCTAAAGTATATGTTGCAGGCATGTTTAAAGGAACGGTGCAGTGTGCAAAAACAATTTCTCCGTCTCGTACACGTGAAGGATTGCATTGGAATACAGGCTTTCCTGAGATTTTACCAAGTATGGCCATGGAAATAAGAGATGGAAGGTCTGCCTCGCATCCGCTGTAGATTCCTTCTTGATTCAATAGAGCCATTCCAAGACATCCGCTGTTTTTAACGGCTGTAAGCAGGTCAAAGCATCTTGCGCTGAAACCGTCAAGGTTGTATTTCTCCACCAGTCGTGAAAAGGCGCCATATATTGCAAGTGAATTCTCAATTTCATTTTTATCGAAATCCTTCTCAAACAAAGCTCTGCAGCTTTCGTTATCAGGATATGATTTTTTTTCAATTTCGCTAATCAGCTCTTCAATACTTATTTCAATAACTTCAATTCCTGTTTTTTCTTTCAGAGCTTCATAATCTACAGCAGTGGATATAAGCCAATCTGAAGGTCTGCCCACTAAAGCAAGGCGAAGTCCTTTTAATTCTTTAACAGCTTTGGAGGCACATGCAATCTGCTCTAACTTGTCGGATACCTCTTCCTTTGTTCCGTGAAGCAGACGTCCCTTTTTGCCTTCATTGGCAAGGTGTGTCATCATTTCCATTGAAGCTGATAAAGAGTTGTCACTGCCGCTTGTAATGATAATTACAGGTTCTTTCAAATGAGGCAGGGCTTCTTTGAATAATCCAGCTGTTCCGCCTGAAGCTACGTATACAAGAGAAACGTTTTCGTCTTTAACATTATCCAATGATGCATCAACGAAATTAATACCTGTTTTTTGCTTAACATAATCGAATAAATCTGAAGCTTTTTTCTTAAGTTCTGAACCGTCATGCAAAATACTTTGTAAATAGAAATATTTCATGAAATCCCTCTTTTCTAATTTTAATCACACGGTGGACGTCCTACCTCTAAAAATAGCAAAATAAATCATGAATGTCAATTGCAAATATAAATTACTTTGTATACCGCCTGATAATATTAAATTCAAGCTTGTCCGTTATGAAGTAACTGTCAGAATAGAATACGGGAATACCCTTTGCAGAATAATGTATCTGCTGCAGGAGCAAAAGCGCCTTTGGCTCAGTCAGAGAAAGTTTATCCATGAGCTTTTCATTGCTGAGAACAGCGTGAATGGAGCAGTTTGAGAAAGAAACCGGCACATAATTATTCACGAAATTAAACAGCGATGCATAGTTGTTGTTTGAAAAATCGTTCAGCATTTCATCCGTATGTCTGATATAGTCTTCCACGTAGACAATGCTGGTGTTATCAGCTGTCCTGACGCGCTCTATATACAGAACCTCAACAGGCTCGTCACTTCCCAATTTTTGTGAAATATCCAATGATGCCATGCGTGTGTCCATATGTATGCTTTTTGTTCCCGGGACATATCCATGTTCTGCGATTATTTTTGTGGTACTGTCCAGCGCTGCGATGTTGTAGCGTATGTTTTGTGTGCTTTTGTAAAGCGTTACAAATGTTCCTATTCCGTGGCGTGAAATTACAAGGCCCTCATTTTCAAGTGTCTTGATTGCTTCGCGCACCGTATTGCGGCTTACACCTAAAAGTGAAGCCAATTCCTGCTCGGAGGGCAATTTAGACATGAAATCAGAATTTTTAATCATATCAAAAATAGCCTCTTTTACTTTGGACGATAGTGTCCTGTTTGTCAATTTTATAGACATATGTTACCCCTCATTTGCTTTTATAATTGTATAGTAGTATATTTTATGACATATTGTCAAGAGGCATATGGAAATGTGTTGTATTGATGCTAATAAAATATGTTATATATAGGACAAATCTAATTGACAGAATAATTTTCATGTGTTATCATCAGCATACACAGAGGTTGGACGTCCTATAACGAAACAGGAGGTAATATATGGATTATTCTATAATCCGTGAAGAGGTGGCACGCTTTTGTCATGTTGTTTATGAAAAAGGTTATACACAGGCTTCAGGAGGCAATTTAAGCTGCAGAGTTCCCGGAACGAATCTTTTTGCCATAAAAAGGACTGCGGTTAATATGAGGTTTATGACTGCGGATGATGTGGTCATTGTTGATGAAGAATTAAATGTTGTTTACGGTGAGGGCAAGCCTTCAAAGGAGGCTGGATTCCATATAGGAGTTTTGAAGAGCCGTCCGGAGATGAATGCTCTTATACATTGTCATCCTAATTATGCTATTGCAATTGCCAACAACAAGATGGACCTTCCATTAACCACAGTGACGGTAAAAAAGGCTGTGGGTTATGTTCCGTGGATTGAAACTGCACTGGCAGGAAGCGACGAGCTTAAGCAATATGTGGTTGATGCATTTGTTAAATACCCTGAAAGTGTGGGAATTCTTATGAAGGAACACGGTGTTTGCGCTGTGGGACGCACGCTGGAGGAGGCTTATAACAAGCTGGACTTAATTGAACAGACATCCAAGCAGGCAGTCATACAGGTTTTAGTTGCACAGAATAGGGATAAATTTAAAGAGTTATTTAATGTATAAGAGAGGGAAGTAATTTGAACAGAATTAATGAGTTAACCCAGAAATGGAAGTCAGAAGGACTATTGCTTCCTATATGGTCAGAAAACAATAAACTTTATGTCATAGACCAGAGGGCGCTTCCTAGAGAAACTGTTGTTGAAGAAATTACAGATGTCAGGGAGCTTGCAAAGGCAATAAAAGATATGTCGATAAGAGGCTCCGGCGCAATAGGAATATCCGGTGTATACGGCATGATGCTTGCAGCTATGAACAGCAACGGCAATAAAGAAGCGGTTATAGAAGCGGGAAAAGAGCTGAAGGCTACAAGGCCAACGGCATTGAATTTAATGAAGACTGTGGACAGAATGACAGATTTCGTTTTATCCTGTCCTGATGATATATTTTATGAAAAGTTTATGG
>DNNV01000387.1 GCA_003497505.1 Clostridiales bacterium
AGCGAATAATGTTTGTTGTTAACTTCATCATTAACATATATTTCTCCATCCCCAAAAGCCATAAAATAATATATAGCTCTGTCTTCATTATCATATAAGGCAACATCCACAGAATTAGAGTTTGCAGTATGACTTTCTGATATCTTTCTATGCTCCCTATCGGTAATATTACAACCGTTAAAAAAATCAATAAATTCTTTCAACTCAGCAGATGAAAGTTCATGGTAAAACGTAGCACCTATACGTCTTTGCAATACCTTACCAGATACAATCTCATTTGCCGATAATTCCATCCTTTTACTACCGATAAATATAACTATTAAAATTATAATAACACCAGCTACAATTATCTTTTTCTTCATGCCTCGGCCTTCCTCTAATTTTAGTGACCTATTAATTCACTTCCACCTCATATACTTACTAACTTCACTGTCATTTGTCCAATTGTTGTATACATTTTCAGCATCTTCGCAATAAACCGTCTGAGAAAGAGATTTTCAGACGTAATATTTTAATACTATTTCAACCTTATCCATCTTACTATCTTTAGCCACAGGCTTTGTATCCTTGTACCATTCATAGGAGAGCCTCAGACCTTCTGCAAGGTCTATTGAAGACATGGTCAATCCGTGTGCGCCAGCTTTATCAATATCAAGCAGATAAGTGCAGTCTCTGAACGGAAAATACTCTCTTGGTTTTAAGTCTGTGCCGCTTATCTTTTTAATTTTGACTGTGTCCGTGTTCATGGCATTTGCGGCTGTGTAAATGAGTTTTTCCCATGTTACTGCCTCAGGATGTGTAATATTATACGCCTGACCTATAGATTTATCTTCAAACATAATACTTTCGATGAATTGCACTACATCATCTATATAAATAAACTGCACCCTATTGCCACTGTCCGGAATCGGAATTGTCAGAGCTTTCTCCAGTCTTTCAAACAAATATATTTCTCTGTATAAATTATTTCCTTTTCCATATATATAGGTAGGTCGCACTATGGACATAGGGAGTCCTTCATCCTTGTGCAATCTGAACAGATAATCTTCAATATCAAGCTTATCCATACCATATTGCCCCCAATTTTCGTTAAACCCTCTTGCCTGCTCTTCATTCATATGCTCATTTGAGGGTTTGTATACTGAACCAGTGCTGAGAAAAATATATCTTTTAAGTTTTTTCGTATTTACCTTATTAAGTAGATTTTCAACATCTGACAGGGCATAAGCTGAAATATCCAAAATATAATCAAACTCTTCCCCTTTAATTTCATTCTCAACATCGGCACTCCTGCGGTCTCCCTTGTAATGAATCTGAATTCCGTTGTAGCCCGGCTCTCTGATTCCACGTGTAAATATAGACACTTCATGTCCCCTTGAAATCATATACTCTGCGACTGCTCTGCCTACAAATTCCGTTCCGCCCATCACTAATATTTTCAATTATTCTTCCCTCCGTTTTACTCATATTAACGGTTTTTACCAGTATTTTATTTATTATAGCATATCTATCCTTATGTTACAAATACCGGCACCCATATTCTATGTTTGTGCCTTAACATGGAAACGCCTTTATTTTTAGTAGATTTTATGATATAGTATAATATAAAATAACAAACTGAATAATAGAATTCAGCGCTTATCCTAAATATTAACCATAAAAGAAAATCATTGAAATAGAGGAGGATATCATGAAAGAACATACTCGCATAAGCTGTGAACAATTAATAGAAAACCGCGATCGGATTAAATCCGTTTTCTCTTGGGATGGTGGATTGATTAACCTTGCCTGCGCAGGAATCTTTACTTCAAAGGACATGACTGTAGATGAGGCCGTCTTGGAAGATTGCAAAGATCTGCTCAAACAGAAAGTCAGTGTTTTCTCTAACTTCAGAAGCACTGCACGGTCACCGATTGCTGCGCTGCTGGCAACCAGCAGCAATCCGAAGCAAATATTAGAAAATGGTTTGCTGGTATATGAGATGCTGAAGAAAGATTTCTGGACATCTTCCTATCTGCCGCTTGCTGCAATGATTATTGCGCAGATGTCCCAGCCTTCCCAGTATGAAAAAATAGCATCCAGGACACGGTCAATCTACGACCTGATGAAAAAAGAGCATCCATTTCTAACTTCCAGCGAAGACAGCGCATTCTGTGGACTAATGGCCCTTTCCCATAAGGATGATGATGCTATGATTGAGGACGCAGAGCAATGCTATAGCAACTTAAAGCCTAATTTCTTTTCCTCTAATGCTGTTCAGTCACTCAGCCATGTATTAGCGCTCTGTAATGGGGATTTAGATACCAAGTGCAAAAAAACGATGGAGCTTTTTGAAAAACTAAAAACTGCGGGACATAAATACGGTACAGATTATGAACTACCAACATTGGGTGTTCTGGCAATGTCTGGTGGTGATTTGGATGAAATTGTTCAGGAAATCGCCGAGATTGATACCTGGCTGTCACAACAAAAGGGATTTGGATTCTTCAGCAGTATTACACGCAAGCAGCGTCTCATGTACGCCGGAATTATAGCACAAAAGGACTTCCTTAATAAGGATACCATGCAAACTGCAGCGGTTAACAGCACTATTTCGTTGATAATTGCCCAACAGGCTGCAATGTGTGCGGCAATAGCCGCAAGCTCCGCGGCAGCGGCAAGTTCATCATCGTCAAATTAAATCAACGGCGGCGGCATATTCAGTGCCTCCGCCGTTTTAATTATAAAATATTTTCATTTTTCAATTCCTTTATGGCGTGCTTAACAGCAAGCTTAACTGTGAAATACAATATAACCGCAGGAATTAAAAATGTAAAAGGCAGTAATAATTCTGCAAAACCCATCTTGCTCATATCTTATCTCCTTAATCTTTTACTATAAAATACCTTCTCTTTTTAATTCTTTTACGGCGTGCTTTATTGCGGTTTTAATTACAAAATACAATATAGCCGCCGGAATTAAAAAGAACACAGGCATCAATATTAATTCCACAAAACCTACTCTCCCCATAACCTTCCTCCTTTTTTATTATAAAAGTGCTTCTACTACTTCTTCAAGTGTTCCGTGAGTGAATTGGTTTATATCATAATCGCTTCTATTCTCGAGGTTAGTAACCACCAGTCCTGCTGTGATACCTATTTTTTCACAAATCATATCCTCAAGCGTATTGTTTCCAATCATAACACACTCCTCAGGACTCTTGTTAATCTTCGATAAAATGTCCTGAAAATATTCAATGCTTGGCTTGCAGTATCTGCTGTTATCAAATGTTGTCACAAGTGAGAAATCTTCAGGTGACAGCTGAATCCATGATAGCCTTGTGGCCACAGCTTCTATTGGAAACAATGGATTTGTAGCAAGTATCAGAGTATATCCCCTCGACTTCAGATTGTCTATCAGCTCCCTCCTGCTTATTCCTTCAGGCACAATTTCCTTCACTTCATCAAATTCATTTTTATAAAATTCTAAGAACATATCCAAAAGCTGCTCCCTCTTTACATTGAGCACCCCTTCGAACACTTCCCAAAAAGCCTCTTCGTTTGTCCTCGTACCATCATTGGAAATCATAGCTTCCATTCCCGCCAAAATTGCCTTTATAAGGGGATCCTTCTCAAAACCCATAGGAATAAGCTTTGCCGTAAGGCGTCTGAAGTATCCGTGAATAAATTCATTCTGCTCAAAGGGCAGCAGCGTTCCGTCTAAGTCAAATAATATAGTATTTATCTTTTCTTTCATTTCCAACTCTCTTTCTTATCTTTAATTCAAGCCTGTGTTGCTGAAATTCATAATACCACAGCTTGTCTGTAAACTTAATATAAACCTGTTAATCAAATTGTAACATACTTTTTCCAATTATTGTACCAAAACTTCCAGAGCTCAATGCTTTATGAATTAAATTATAAAAGATTACCCAAA
>DNNV01000201.1 GCA_003497505.1 Clostridiales bacterium
GTACGGAATTATTATTTTATCGTCAATTCCATCGCCCTTGCCCTTACCCTTTTCAGTAAGAACTCCAACTATACGATAGTTTATACCGTTAATCTTCATTGTCTGCCCTACGGGGCTTCTTCCGTTAAGCAGGTTATTGGCTACGTTGTAACCAAGAACCACAACAGGAGCTCTTTGCTTCACATGCAGTGAAGTAAAGAAATTACCTGCCATAAGAGGATGGTCCTTAATCTGCGGATAAGACTGGTTTACACCAACTATGCTCATCTTGCTCTCGTCTCGTCTCCACCTTATGGGGGTATCTGTTGTATACACAACCGGTGTGGCATAGTCAATACCTGTAACTCTTTCAGCTAATGTATCCGCTTCTTCAGCACTGAAATTTATTTTGTCCGAATTGGATTTAATAACTATTACATTCTCCCCAAGACTCTCAAACTGAGATACAATAGATCTTCTCGCTCCTTCACCTATACCCATCAGGCTAATAACTGCTGCAACTCCGATGGAAATACCAAGCACCGTAAGAAATGTTCTCAGCAAATTGGATGATATTCCGTCAAATGCCATCAAGGCTGAAAACTTCATTCTTACAAGAGAAGATGAAACTCTTCCTTTATCTTGCATTGTCATCACTCCCTATTAATTAGTACTTGGCAGCAGCGAATCATTCTCAGGAACCTTCTGGCTAGGCATCAAGTCCTTTGTACTTCCTGTTACAACCTGCTGTCCTTCTTCCAAGCCGCTTAATACCTCAACATATTTATCATTCATCAGGCCGGCTTCTATTTCAACAACCTCAACCTCACCCGCTTCGTTCATTACCTCAACCTTTTGTCTTCCGTTTTCTTCAAATACAGCCTCTATAGGAATAAGCAAAGTATCCGTCGATTCTCCGGAATTTACAAAGCAGTTTGTATTCATACCGGGTCGCAGTCCCTCTCTTCCTTCAACTTTTATCTGTACGTTGTAAACAGTCTTGCCGTCTCTGTCAGTGTATTGGTCCATACCCATTACAGTTCCTTCAAACTCTTCTCCCGGAAGGGCATCTACCGTTACGGTTACTATAGCATCCTGTCTTATGTACAATACATCCAGGTCACTTACAGTTGTGTAAATAAACATTTCATCAGTGTTATACATATCTATCAGCTGTATTGACCATCTGTCGCTTCCATCGGTTACACCGTTTATTACGTCTCCCACATTGTACATCAGGTATGAAACCATTCCGTCAGAAGGTGAAGTAACCATAAACTTCGAGGTTAAATTTGATACCTTGTCAATTTTTTTATAAATTTCCTCGATTTCCTTATTAATCTTGGATATGTCCTCATAAAGCTTCTTGATTGCATCCGCATCCTCTTTTATGTTCTCGGCAACATCTTTTCCCGCTATTCTTGCAATAATTTCGCCTTCTTCCACAAATTCATTGGATGAAACATAAACCTCTGTGGCAACTATATTTGCATCGGAGCCCACACCTCTTGAGTAAGACACCTTCTTTTCATTTACGAAGGAATCAACCTTGCTGTTGTATACAAACGGTGTAGCAGCCATGCCATCTTTCTCGGTATAGATGAATGCAACCATTCCCGGCTGCACAAGTCCCGGGTTATCTGCTTCTATGGTTCCGTTGTGGACATATGTCATACCATCTGAATTAGGCACTGCATTTGAGCTTATTTTTTTGATTGTTCCGGTATAAAAGCCGTCAAAAGCTATCTGTATTTCCCCTGTTTTAAGCTCCCTGCCGTAGCGTATGATCACTTTCTGCCCTACTTGAATGTTTGGATATTCATATGTATTAACCTTGAAAGGTATCTTTACTTTGCTGTCGTCAACTATGGTTGCAATATTGATGCCTGAAAGTCTTTCTCCCTCTTCAACGTTTAATTCTGTAAGCCTTCCCCTTATGGGAGCTGTAAATACAATTCCGTCATATGGATTAACCTGATTTATGTCACTGATCTTTCTGTTCAGCAAGCTTTCAAGAGTTTCCATTCTGCTTTTAATATCTTTGTTTTTTTCAGCTATTTCTTCCTGCTTTGTCTGAATGTTGTTGGACATTTCCTCCAATTTATCTCCAAGATTGCTTGACGACAATCGGATTAAGTTATCTCCCTTTTTAACCATCTGATTAGGTTTTACAAATATTTCTTCTATTACATAGTCGATGGAATCTACTGCGCCGTCAGGCTTAGGAGCTCCGATTGAGCCGCCCCAGTTTCCGTTCAGCTGACCTGTAATATTAACACCCTGTACTATATCTCCTCTTTCCACAGCCTTTGTTGCATATCTGGGAGCTCCGGAAACATTCTTGGAATCGGGAACTAACTGCTTTGCAGTCAAATATCCGCCTGTAAATACTATTGCCAAAACAACTACTATAGAAATTACCTTTTTATACATTTAACTTACCTCCACTGCTTTCGTCAGATACTATTTCTCCATCTACCAATCTGATAATTCTGCTGCCGTATTCCGCTATTTCTTCCTCATGAGTTACCTGTACGATGGTCATTGANNATTCAAGTCAACAAATAACTCCATAATCAAATCACCTGTCTTTGTATCCAATGCACCTGTAGGTTCATCCGCCAGAATTATTGACGGTTTTCCCACTATTGCTCTGGCTATTGCAACCCTTTGCTGCTGACCTCCCGACATCTGAGAAGGTAGATGGTGCATCCTGTCCTTAAGTCCTACCTGCTCCAACGCATACTCCGCAAGCTCACGCCTCATCTTATCGTTCATTCCCCGATAAATCAAAGGGATTTCAACATTTTTAACGGCATTCATCCTCGGCAGCAAATGAAAGTTCTGAAATACAAATCCAATAAACATATTTCTCACTTCCGACATTCTTGAATCGTTAAGCTTATTCACAAGGGTTCCGGAAAGCTCATATGAGCCGCTGGTGGCATGGTCAAGGCAGCCAATAACATTCAGCAGCGTGGATTTTCCTGAACCCGAAGGTCCCATGATGGATACGAATTCTTTTTCTTTTATTGAAAATGTGATATTCTTCAATGCATGAACCTCAATTTGCCCGGATTTATAGAGCTTGGAGATATTCTCCATTTTTATGATTTCCATATTTCACCTCTTTAAAATACAGTCCACTAATAAGACGTAAATACTTACAAAAAAGTTCTGCCATTTTAAATTTTTCTTAAATTTTTTTTACCATCCCCGAATTTTTAAAGGACGCTCGGTAAGACAATTCTCAAAGTCCATCGACCGCCCTTTAAATATATACTATTTAATGACATCTATGTATATATCATCAATCCATACCCTGTTCTTTCCTTCATACTCTAAATATATGTTAAGGGAATCCGCATCGGTCACATTGATAGGAACCATAAACTGCTCCCATATGTCGTCATGAACATTGACCTTTGTATGAAAGTTGGATGTCAGAGAGCCTCCCTTGCTTGCTTCAAGGACTATCTGAGCCTCAACATCACTTTCCGATTTCATTTTAACTGCAATTCCTATTTGCCTTTTCAGCATATAATTAAATTTTTCATCTCCGAAATCTACGGCGGCAAACAATGCCTTTACTTTTCCTTCTCCCTCATTTGCCACAACAAGCGAACTTTTACCCTCTAAATAAATGTCGCTGTCCACAGCTGCCATGTTGCCTGTATACCCCAGCTTTGTCAAAAGGCTTTCGTTGAAATACACTTCTGTTGAATCTGTTATTTCAGAGCCGGGATCTGGACTTTCACCAGAACCGTTGTTTCCACCGTTATTGTTTTCCGGGGGCGTTTGATTCTGTGAATTGTTATTTCCGTTGTTTGCGTTTGCTTCTTTACCGTCAGAAAGCTTTTTAATCAGCTTGTTTCCACCAAAGAGGAGCAGCACTACAATAAGTATGGAAATAACCGCCCGTACTGCTTCTTTTCTTGTAAGCAGCTTTTTCGCCTTAGTGCTTTGCTTTACAGGATGGTTGTCATTTACGTAAATATCAAAAATCGGTGATGAGTCTTGGCTGCAATCATCGGGCGCATTCACGCTCTCTACATCTGCATACTCCTCATCCTGCTCCGCAGAGTTCTGAGCCTCAACCTTTTTTAAAGCCGCATATTCATCTGATATCTTCCCTGCATGGCTGTCCGTGCTGAAAATCATGGAGTATATAGGTGAGTTCTTCATTTCTGTACGCACGTCCTCAGGGAAAATATATTCTCTGGTGAGACATCTGACTATAATTTTCAATATATCCGGCGGAATAGAATCGGAAATATTGTAATCCACAATTTCGGAACCTGAAAAAATAAAATGAATTATGTTGCCAAGCCTTTTGAACGTTTCATTATCGGCAATGTCATATTCCTG